>CAJMNP010000018.1 GCA_905214895.1 uncultured bacterium
AGGCCCACGGCAAAACGCCCGAGACCGTCATGTTCCACGAGGTGGGCGCCGTCGATTCCATCGTCGACGTCTGCTCTGTCGCCATCTGCCTCGATGCCCTGGGTATTGAGGACATCGTGGTCGAGTCGCTCTCCGAGGGTCACGGTACCATCCGTTGTGCCCACGGTCTCATGCCCATTCCCGTCCCCGCTGTCGTCAACCTGTGCCAGGCGGGCAATATCGCCCTCACGCCCGCACCGGTCGCCGGCGAGCTCGTCACGCCCACGGGTGCCGCCATCATCGCCGCGCTGCGCACGTCCGAGCACCTGCCGGCCCGCTACCGCATCGAGGCCGTCGGCTACGGCGCCGGTAAGCGCCCCTACGAGGGCTGCTCCGGTACGCTCCGCTGCCTGCTCGTTCACGCGGACGCATAGCCATGGATGCCCGCAAGGCAAAAAGCCGCGCTGCCATCGTTGCGGCGTTCTCCGAGCTGCTGCGCGAAGAGGACTACGGCAAGATCACCGTCGGCGACATTATCGCTCGCGCCCATGTGGGTCGGGCCACGTTCTACGGCCTCTTCAAAAGCAAAGATGACCTACTGTCCGAACTCGTGAGCGACATCTGCACCCACGCCCTCGACGATGACGGCGCACCCCTCGACGACCCACTCGTGCAGGTCGAGCATATCCTCAACAACCTCTGGGAGCGCCGCCAGGGTGTACGAGCCCTCGTAGCCGGCGCCGGCTCACGCGTCTTCGCCGACTGCTTACGCAAGACCATCATGTCACGGGCAGCCGAAACCGTCCCTACCGACCCCACAGGTCCCGCTGGCACTATGGACCGCAGCTTCCTCCTCCATCACATAGCCTCAAGCTTCGTAGCCACCGTCCAATGGTGGGCCTGGCACAACTTCCAAGCCAACAAATCCAACGTAGCCAAAGACTACCTCTCAGCCATACAGCCCCTCTTCGGCTAAGTAAGAAGCTCATCCCAAAGCATCACCCCAACACAGAGCGCCACGCATCCCAAAGTGTCAACAACAGCTCAACGCCCCTATCAGCAACAAGCCCCTCCCATCCAAATACAGATATATGTTGGGTTGCTTGCTCGAGCGCAGCAAAGATCCCGCAGCTGGCCGCATGGGGTAACTTCCCAGCGCATTCCGCAGGACGCAAAAAGGCTCGCCGCACGAAGTGCACAGCGAGCCTTTTTGCATGTCCGAGGACGCGCTGGGAAGTTACCCCATGCGGCCAGCGGACAACTATGTAGCCTTCGACTAGAACATGCCCAAGAAGCCATGCACAAACAGCGCGGCCACAATAGCACCGACAAACGGAGCGATGCCAGGAACGAGCAGGCCGTACTTCCAGTTGTTGTCAGCCTTGTTCTTGATCGGCAGCACCTGATAGGCCATGCGAGGACCAAGGTCACGAGCCTGGTTCATGGCGAAGCCGGTGATGCCGCCCATGCCCATGCCAACAGCCCAAACGATCAGACCGACGCAGATGGCGAGCATCAGAACGTTCTCGCCGGCGCGGCTAGCGGCAGCAAGGATGGCACTGATGAACACAAAGGTGCAGATAGCCTCGCAGAAGAAGTTGCGGGCATAGTTCGTACCCTCGGTGGTGGGGTTGGTCGAGAAGATGTTGCGCTGGGCAATGGGGTCGACGACGCCCTCGGAAGCCTTGAACTCATCGGCATACATAAACCAAGCGATCACGGCACCCACAAAGCCGCCGAGCATATCGGCGAGCATGAAGGGAATGCAGTTGCCCCACGGCACCAAGCCGACGATGCACTGGGCAAGCACCATGGCGGGGTTCATGCACACGGCGCCGCCAAAGACAAACAGGCAGACCGAGATGCCAAAAGACCAGGTGGTGATGGCAAACATGTGGCCGGAGCCCTGATACTTGGTGCCCTTGAGCACGGTATCGCAGTGCACGCCCACGCCAAAGACGATCATGAGGGCCGTCGCGCCGAATTCGCAGAGGAGTTTGGTAAGCATAAAACCTTATCTTTCTTGTCGGTTATAAACGATTCGTTTAAGCCACGCGCTAGTGCTGCGCAACGACAACGCCCAGGCCATCGGGAATGACGGCAACCTTGGCATCGGCACCCTTCATCTCAAAGGCGAGCTTGAGCGCCTCCTCGATAGTGTTGACCGGTGTCATGTGCATATCCTTGAGCATCTGGTGATCGCACAGGTCGGTGACCATGATCACAGGGTGATGTGCCAGGATGCGGGCAAAGATCTGGCTCGTCCACTGGTCGGGCAGGGTCTCGTCCTTAGGACGGTCGATGCAGGCGCGCTCAAACTCCGCCGGATCGTTGTCGGCGATATTGTGATAGAAGCCCTCGCCACCGTGACCGTCGGCACAACCGGCGACGTCGATGATCACGCCGCCCTCGGGAAGCGTGGCCTCGGCAGCGCACATGCCCTTCACGGCCTGATAGATGTTCTGATCGAGGGGGTAGCCACCGTTGGTGGTGATGGCAATATCGCACTCGACGGGCTCAACGCCGGCAAGGCTCTTCACGAACTCGCAGCCGGCCTCGTGCGCCTTGTGGATGTCGCCGGCAAAGGAGCCGATGACCTCGTGCTTGCCGTTAAGCACCACATTAAGCACGAAGGCGAGGTGGGCCATCTCAGCGGCGGCAAACATGTCCTCGCTCACGTGGTTGTGGCACAGGTTGCCGGCACGCGAGTGGGAATCATTCACAAACTGACCGTTGTGGTTGTACATGATGGTCTTGTAGCTGGCAATGCCGGGCAGGACGGACTTGCGGCTACCAGAGAAACCGGCAAAGAAGTGCGGCTCAATAAAGCCCTCGGCAAGCAGCAGATCGCAATCGGCGGCAACCTTGTTGATGATGCACTCGCCACCAGAAGGCAGGGTGCCGATCTTTTTCATCATGCTGTCGTCAGTCGCGACGTGCATAACGATTTCCTCGTTGGCAACGATCTCCTCGCCATATTTGTTGACGAGTTCCTCGTGCGTCGACGGACGGTGCATACCCGTAGCAACCAGAATGCGAACGCGCGCCTCAGGCGCAGCGGAGTGGATGTGATGCAGCAGAATAGGCATCGTCACACGCGAGGGAACGGGACGCGTATGATCGGAGCTAATGATGACAATATCCTTCTTGCCAGCACAAAGCTCCTCGAGCGAAGGCGAGCCATAAGGGTTGGCAAGCGACTCCTCTACTAGCTCTTCCTGCGATTTCGTGGTCTTAAACTCGTTTTGATGACCTTCCATCACACCCGCGAAGTTCTTATCCTCGAGCTCCAGATGCAACGTCTTGTGGTCAAACGGCAGTTCACATTCAAACAATGACGAGCGCCCTCTTCCTTTCAACTGACACACTAGATAAACCGTTGGAAGGATACGCCGCTCACCGAAAAACACCACCGTCTACCGACTCATTAACACAACGTTCATATTTGACCCACAACAAAACGACCGCGATCCCAAACAGGACCGCGGCCGCCACAGTCGTAAATCGAGAAGCGCCACATGCATCTCAATCCCAATCGATAAGACGCGAGGCGCGAAGCGCGCCTTATTCCCTTCAGCTTTAATCCCAGAAGACCGAGGACGAAGGGACCCGACGGGTTTCCCTCTGAATGCATTCCGCAGCACGAAGCCCCATCAAAGTGCGCGAAGCGCGCCATCTTTTCCCCAGCCAGTAATCCTCCGAAGACCGGACATCGCAGGGGCCGCCATATGTTTACTTTCCGGCGCACTCCACAGGACGCAAGAAGCCCTCGCCGCACCCCACATTAAGCGCGAAGCGCGCCATTCTCCCCTCAGCTGTAATCCCCGAAGACCGAGGACGAAGGGACCTGATGGGTTTCCCTCTGAATGCATTCCGCAGCACGAAGCCCCCTTATCCGCAACTCCGAAGGAGCAGGATAAGGGGGCTTCAAGTGCGAGGACGCATTCAGAGGGAATCCCATCGGGTCCCGGTGAGAGCCACAGGGCTATCGATTACCCCGTGTTCTGCAGTCCTGCCGAGACGCCGGTCACAGTCGAAAGAATCAGGCTCATGTACTCGGCCTTCTTCTCCTCCGCCATCTCGTCCTGGTTCATACGCACCTCGCGAAGGGCGCGGACCTGAGCGATGGACAGGGCGTCGACGTAGGGGTTGCGCACACGAACGGCGCAGCCAAGCACGCGGCGACGCTGCAGCGGCCACTCGTCACCGACGATGGCAAGGACCCACTTACGGGTAAGCTGCATCTCGGTGAAGACCTTCTCGGACAGATCCTGGCGATCGCCCAGGTGCAGGTACATCTTGGCGATGCGCTGATCGGTCTTAGCGATCGACATCTCGATGTTGTCGATGAACGTGCGGAAGAACGGCCACTCCTGGTAGGCAGCCTTGAGCTGGTCAAGATCGCCCAGCTGCTCGCAGGCGGTGCCCAGGCCGTACCAAGCGGCCAGGTTAATGCGCGCCTGGCTCCAGCTGAAGATCCACGGAATGGTACGCAGGTCGTCGAGCGACTTGGCACCCAGACCGCGCTTGGCGGGACGCGAGCCGATCGGCAGCAGACCGACCTCGGTCAGCGGCGTCACGGTCGAGAACCACGGTGTAAAGTCCTCGGTATTCAGCAGGTCCAGATAGCGCTCATGGCTTACTGCGTTGAGCTTCTCCGCCATATCCCAAAACTTCTGCGTGGTCTCGGTGTTGGTCTTCTCGACGCTCGGGGCCGACTGCAAAAGCGTTGCGGCGGCAACGGACTCAACATGGCGCTGAGCCAGCGTGCGGTTGCCGTAACGGGCAAAGATGACCTCGCCCTGCTCGGTGAGCTTAAAGAAGCAGTTGACCGAACCCTTGGGCTGCGCCAGCACGGCCTTGTTGGCCGGACCGCCGCCACGGCCCACGGCACCGCCGCGACCGTGCATGAGCACCAGGTCGATATCGTTCTTCTCGGCCCACTTGGCAATGCGCTCCTGCGCGGAGTGCAGCGCGAGCATGGCCGTGGTAGGACCGGCATCCTTGGAGGAGTCGGAATAGCCCAGCATGACCTCCATGCGGCGGTTGGTCTGGGCAAGGCGCTTTTGCACCACGGGCAGCGTAAGCATCTGGTCGAGCACGTCGACGCAGCCCTCGAGGTCCTCGAGCTGCTCGAACAGCGGGATCACGTCGAGCTCGGGGACATCCTCCTCGTGTGCAAAGGACAGGTGGGCAAGCTCAAAGACGTCGGCCACATGCTGGGCGCTCTTGGTGAACGAGATGATGTAGCGGTGCGCCATCTTCTTGCCGTAGCGCTTTTGGATGGAGCCGATAGCACGGAAGGTATCGATGACCTCGCGCGTCATGGGCTGCAGATCGCCGTGGATACCGTTCTCGTGGATATCCTTGAGGGCGCGGGCGTGCACCACGGAGTGCTGACGGAACTCCATCTCGACCATATGGAAGCCGAAGGACTCGACCTGCCAGATGATGGTCTGGACCGGGCCGTAGGCAGCACGGACGGCACCGCAAGCGGCCAGCGAGCGCTGGACGACGCGCAGGTCATCCAGGAACTCATCGGCGCTGTGGTACATGGTGTCGGTGATGCGACGCACGGTGGCGTTCAGACGATCGGCCATGACGAGCATGACGGCGCGATGCGGCTCGTGCTCGGAGATCAGCTCGGCGCGGGCCGTGTACTGGGTGCTCATCTCGACCTGATGGTTCCACAGGTTGATGAGCTCGGCAGAAGGCTTGCTGTAGGTGGCCTCGAGCGTGAGGTTGCGGCCGATGCGGCGGCACTTGTCCTCGAGCTTGAGCACCATGTGAGTGAAGTACTTGGCGGCGACCTCACGGCTCACCTTGGCGGTGACGTTGGGGTTACCGTCGCGGTCGGAACCGATCCAGCTGCCGGGATGGAAGAACGCCGGGCACAGCGGCGGCACGGTACCGGCCTTGTCGCCCAGCACCCAGTCGTCAAAGCGACGATAGATGACGGGGATGACGTCGAACAGCGTGTTATCGAAGATGTCGATGATGGTATCGGCTTCCTCGACCGGCGTGGGCTTCTTGAGCGCGATGGGGCTCGTACGCACCAGGGCGTCGATCTCCTGCAGCATATGGCGCTCGTTCTCCACCAGGTCGGAGCCGCCCAGACGCGGACGCTCCTCCAGCAGATTGGAGATACGGCGAATCTTGCCCTCGACGGCCTTGCGACGGGCCTCGGTGGGATGTGCTGTAAAGACAGGGTGGAACTCAAGCTTGCCGAGCAGCTCGTTGGCGCCCTCGACACCCATCTCGTTTACCAACTGGTGATAGGCGACGGTGAGTTCGTTGGCGGGATCGACCTCGGTATCGGTCGACGCACCGGCCTCGCGCTCGCGCAGCTGCGCCACACGGTAATTCTCCTCCGACAGGTTTGCCAGATGGAAGAAGCTCGTAAAGGCGCGGACGATAACCTGCTGTTTATCGAGCGGCAGGCTGTCGATCAGATCGACGACTTCGCGAAACGCCACGGCGGTGGGCTCGTCGGCAGTGGGCACGCCCTGCTCGTCGACGGACTCGTCGGCAGCACGGCTACCGGGGTTGCCGGCATTGGCCACAATCTCGGCTGTCAAAATCTTGTCGAACAGGTCCGCGATCTCGGGATCATACTCGCTAAGCACACGGCGCTCCAGGCGCAAGAACAGCGCCAGATTGTCGCGCAGCTCCTCGGGGATCTCGATCTCGGCGAGACGCTCCTTGGACTCGGCATTCGAGCCGATTCGGTTAACGAGGCGGTTGACCACGGCAGCGACGCGCGCCGCGGCTTCGGGTACAGACTGGTTGCTTAGGTTCTCAGCCACGTTTCCTCCCATTCCTCCTTCTATGCACGTAACATGCGGTATCCATTATAGGCACTCGGCAAAAACTTTCGGAGCTGATTGCGCTTTACCACACAAAAGTATTTTCTGCATTGCAAGGGTTTTTGCTCTAAATGGTCGTATTTCTCGGTGGACGGCATACGTAAACGGGGGCATTCCGCATAAAAGCGAAACACCCCCGTAACAATCGCTCTTCATGAGCAGGGCACGTTAGCAGGCCTGCAGCTCAAAAAGATGCGCTACAGGCGCTCGCGAACCGCCTCGACCACATTGGCCAAATCGACGAGAACCTCGTCATGGCTCTCCATGTCGCGCACCTTGACCTTACCGGCGGCAAGCTCGTCACCACCCAGGACCAAAATGAGCTTGGCGCCCACCTTGTCGGCCTGCTTAAACTGGGCCTTGAGCGAACGACCCTGGTAGTCGGCCTCGGTCACGATGCCTGCGGCGCGAAGCTCCTGCGTGATGGCAAAGACGTTCTGACGCAGATCCTTGCCGGCATTGGCGACGTAGACGCACGGGGCCTCCTCGGCACCCAAGTCGTTACCAAATGCCTGAAGGGCCAGCAGGGCGCGCTCAAAACCGACGGCGAAGCCAACGCCGGCCGTGGGCTTGCCACCCTCGAGCTCGACCAAGCCGTCATAGCGACCGCCGCCACCGATGGAGCCGACACCGGCACCGGGAGCCTCGACCTCAAAGACGGTACGGGTGTAGTAGTCCAGGCCGCGCACCAGGGTGGGATCCTCGACATACTCGATACCGGCGGCATCCAGATAGCGCTTGACCTGCTCGTAGTGCTCGCGGCACTCATCGCACAGGTTGTCGCCCATCAGCGGGGCGTCGGACATGATCTCGCGGCAGTGGTCGTTCTTGCAGTCGAAGGCACGCAGCGGATTGAGCTCGGCGCGCTCGCGGCACTCGTCGCACATCTCGTCGGCGTGATCGAGAATGAACTGCTTGACCTGCTCGCGATAGGCCGGACGGCACTGGGCATCGCCCATCGAGTTAATGAGCAGACGAAGCTTGGAAAGGTCGAAGCCCAGGCGCTTGTAGAACTCCATAAGCATGATGATGCACTCGGCGTCGGCAGCCGGATCGGGAGCGCCGAGCCACTCGATGCCCACCTGGTGGAACTGGCGCAGGCGTCCCTTCTGGGGGCGCTCGCCGCGGAACATGGCCTCGGCGTAATAGGCCTTAAACGGCGTGGAGCCCTGGGGCACCAGGTTGTTCTCCACGACGGCGCGCACCACACCGGCCGTGCCCTCGGGACGAAGGGCCAGGCGCTGCTTGGGCTTAAGCTTGGTGTCGGTGCCTTCGGTAAAGACGCGCTCCAGGTTGGCGCCGCTAAACACGCGGAACATCTCCTTGCGCACGACGTCGGTCGACTGGCCGATGCCGTGGACAAACACGTCCACCTGCTCGATCGCGGGCGTCTCGATGGGTTTAAAGCCAAACGGCTCGAATACGCCGGCCGCAATCTGCTGCATCTTTTGCCAGGCGCGCATCTCGGCGCCGATAAGGTCGCGGGTTCCCTCCGCCTTCTGTGCCTGCATGGGCAAACACCTTTCTTTTGTATCGCGTCATAGGTAGTGGTCATTATACGGCACAAAAACAAAACGCGGCGGCGCGTCTGACCGAACGAGGGTATGGGGACTCGTTCGGCCAGACGCGCCGCCGCGGTGTGCAATCTGCAATCCTTCCGCCTCTTCGGATCACAAAATCCGTTGGACGGAAAGACTTCGGGTCATCTCTTGAGCCCGTGGCTGCATGGGAAACCGAATAACGGTACGAGCATCCATTCGGCTTCCAAGGCAGCCACGGACAAAACGGGGCAAAGAGCTACGAGCGACGTCGTCCCTACTCCCCCGCCACGCTCGCGCGCAGCTTGGCGGCGATGGGCTCGGACGCCAGCAGAAACACGAGCATAATCGCGGAGCACACCAGGCACACGATCCAGGTGCTCGCAAAGGAGCCCGTGGCGTCGAACAGCACACCCGAGACGATGGCGCCCACGGTGCCACCGACCATCTCGAGCGAGGTAATGGTGCCCGTGACCTTGCCCAGGTCGGCCATGCCAAACTGCTTAGACGCAGCGATCGTGGGCGTTGGAGATGGTGTACTGCGCAAGGGAAATGCCCAGGTCGCTGACGATGAGCGGCTGGAACAGGCTCATGCAGTTGACGAAAATCGTGTAGCACGTGGCCATGATCACGAAGCCGGAGGTCACCACGAGCCAGCCGGGGAAGAACTTACGCTGCTGGGACATACTGCTCCTTATTTAACAAACGAATAGCCGGCGCCGGGCGCCGGTAGTGCCCAAGATTGCCTTGAAAGACAAGGGCATAGGCCTTACGGCCATGCCCGCAGGCTTGAAAGGCAAGGTTGGGTGCTACCGGTGGTCGGCGATATAGCCCAAAGCGACGGCGGTATAGGCCGCGGCGCCGAGAGGAAGCTCGGCATCGTTAAAACGTGCCTTGGGATGGTGCTGGGCAAAGTGTTCGTCCGTGTCGGTTACGGCCGCGCCCACGGTAAAGTACGCACTCGGAATCTTGCTCGAGATAAGCGCGAAGTCCTCACTCGCCATGGCATGGAAAAGCGGCAAGAAAGCCGCCTTGGGCAGCACTGCGCCCACGTAGCCAAGCGACGCCTGAGTCATATCGCTGTCGAGTACAAGCGGCGGAACATCCGAAAGCGTCTCGATGGTCGCCGGCGTACGATAGGTCGTGGCAACGCCGTTAACGACCTCCGCGATGCGGGTCTTGAGGTGTTCCATGAGCTCAACATCAAAGCCGCGCAGCGTTCCCTCGAGCACACAGGTGTCGGGGATGACGTTGGCCGCCAGGCCGCCAGCGAACTTACCAACGGTAAGTGCGACTTCCTTGGCCGCCGGCACCTCGCGGGAGATAAGCTCCTGGAGCGCCAGGTGCACATGCACGCCCGCCGTGATGGGGTCGATGCAAATCTCGGGGCTGGAACCGTGGCCACCCTTGCCCTGGAGCGTGATGCGGAAACCGTACACGCCCGAAAGCGCCGGGCTCCCATAGAGCACCAGGCCGAGCGGCGATTGGCTGTTAACGTGCATGGCAAAGGCGGCCTGGGGACGCGGGTTCTGCAGCAGGCCATCGGCGATGGCTGCGCGTGCCCCCTCAAAGGTCTCCTCGCCCGGCTGGAACAGCAACTTAACCGTGGCGTTGGCGTCGACAAGCGCAGACTCGCGGGCCTTGAGCAGGCGCGCCGCTCCAAGCAACGCCGTCGCGTGCATATCGTGTCCACATGCGTGCATGCAGCCGTTCGTAGAGGCGAAAGGCTCGCCTGACTCTTCGGCAACGGGCAGGGCGTCCATGTCGCCACGGAGCATGATGACCGTACCGGCCTGTTCGTCCGTGCAGACGCCATTGCCCTGGGCCGCGGCGGCACCGGCGCCGACAAGGCCCACGACACAGGAACCATCGATGAGCGTGGCAAATGGGATTTCCATCTCGGTCAGGCGCGCTTGAATATACGCAGAGGTCTGTGGGAGGCTATTACCCAGCTCGGGCACCTGGTGTAAATCGTGTCGCCACGCAGCGAGCTCGTCTGCAAAAGCCTGAGCTTCTGCAACGAGACCGTCACCGATAGCGGCCTGCGCCGCTGCGGTGGCCTTGGGCGCTGATTGCGGTTGAAGATCGGACTGAGCTGGTGCCATAAATGCCCTCCAGTAGCGTTTTTGCAGTAAGCACTTTGATAGCGTAAAGTGCAAGGTACAACTTTAAAGGCGAGGCATAAAAAACGCCGCCCCAGGAGGGCGGCGCAACAAGTTGTTTACAATTGCGGGCGAGATTTTCGGCGCAAGAAATCGAAATGCGTCTCGCTCAAGATAATCGACAAAAAGATGAGCGCAAAGCCGGCAAGCAGGCGCGAGGTGAGCGCCTCCCCCATCAGCAGCACCGAGAACAGCACGCCCGAGGGGGACTCCATCGAAAGGAGCAGCGAGCCCGTCGAGGCCGGGACGTGCGCCAATCCAACGTTTTGGACGAGCAGTGCCACGCACGTACAGCCCACCGAGAGAAAGGCCGCCACGCCGACAAAGCTCGGCGTCCACACGGACAGAGGCGCCTGAGTCTCGAATAGCAGCGACGTGATTAAGCTCAAAACGCCATTGCCCACAAACATCCAAAACGTGATGACGTTGATGTCCATCTTGCGGCCATACTTGGCGGTCACTGCCATCTGGATAGCAAAGAAGACCGCGCCGCCCAGCGTGATGACATCTCCAGCATTGAACTCGACGCTATCGAGTGCCACCAGGCCAATGCCCGCCAGGCACAGCAGTGCCGCACCCAGGTTATAGCGGGTGAGCTTTTCGCCGCTCAGGACATAGCTGGCAAACGGCACAAGGATACAGTACGTGCCCGTCAAAAATGCACTCTTGCCTGCCGTGGTCTGTGCCAGGCCAATCGTTTGCAGTCCGTATGCTCCCCACATGAGCGCACCCATGCCCAGCCCGACGATCAGGTTGCGGGCATTGAAATGAGCGATGATGCGCTTATGGAAAATAGCAAACATAACCAGTGATGCCGGGAGAAAGCGAACGTAGACCAGCTCGAACACCGGAATGGTATCGAGCGCATCTTTCATGGTGGTAAAGGAATAGCCCCAGATGACCGCCACCGAAAGCAGCAAGACCTTCCAGAAGAACGGAGAACGCGCGCCGGCGCCGCGGGAGGTGCCGCCGGCACCCAGGTCTTCGCGCGCTACAGGGCTATCGGGCATGTTTTCGATTTCATCAACGGCATTCTGAGCCATAGGGCATCCTCGCGCTCAGTCTGGGCGTGGTGTCCGCACGTGCATGGCCGCGTGCCGCCTCATGGTCAAATAAAACGGGGCGCACCGGACCCCCGGCACGCCCCGCTACTGTAGCAACAACCAGCGTTGCACCGCAATCCAGCCCACTAAAGCATTTTGTTCCGCCGTTCTACCGAACGGCGGACCGGCCGACG
>CAJMNP010000019.1 GCA_905214895.1 uncultured bacterium
CCGTTGCCGTCGTTGCCGATGCTAGGCCGGCCGCGATATCGCGTGCAAGCTCCGATGCATCCATGTTCGCGCTCTGTGCCATCAAGGCCCCTCTCTTTTGGCGATCTTGGGGCTTTAGTATGACACCTGGCTTTACAGCTGACAAGACAGCTGTAAAGCCAGGTGTAAAGTTGGAATAAAGATTCAATCTTGGGGCGGGTCCATTTTCGAACTGGCAAGCTGAGGATAGTTGAAAATGGACCCGCCCCAAGATTCGAGCAGCCCGTTTTGTCCTGGACCAAGGGGCAGTGGTCAAAAAAGGCCAAATATGAGTACTGTCACCAAATTAGTAGCAGCGATTTTCCGGTCCAGAGCAGCAAAATCGCCTTGTTTGGAGCCCGATCACGACTCTGAAGGACGAAAATCGATGCACTTTTGGCCGCTGGCACCGATTTTGGAGGCCATTTGGCTGCCACTAAACTGGTAACAGTACTCATATTTGGCCTTTTTTGACCACCGGGTTTCCGGCAAACCCCAAAAGCGGGTCCGGATCGCTCGATCCGGACCCGCTGGGGACTGGCATGCGGTTAAGCGCGGCGCTTCATGGCCCACGCCAGCAGCAGAGCTGCTACACCGGCTGCGAGTACGGCACCAGCCATGACATACGTGCTGTCGCCGGACTCAGGCAACGTCTCCTTGCCAGCCTTCTCCTTAGGCTTGGAAGTCGTAGCCGTGGTGGTCGTAGTGGTTTGGCCTGAAGCAGGCTTGGCAGCCTCGGCAACCGTAAAGGTCGTCTCGGCCGTGCCCGTGTCCGAAACCACGCTCAGCTTGTGCTCGCCCACGCCGAGCGTATTCAGGAAGCTCGCCTTGAGCGTCACGATCGTAGAGCCCTCGGTGAGCTCGTAGTTCTCGGCAGTGACCTCCTTATCGTCAACCAGCACCTTCTGGAAGAACGCGAGCGGCGCGTTCGAGCGGAAGGTCAGGTCCTTGGCGGCCTCGACCACCATCGTCTGGCCCGTACCGTCGGTGATCTCGGGCGCCGGAATCGCCTCGGTCTTGCCCTTCTCGCCGCAGGCAGTGCACTCCTGGTGCCACTCGCCCTTGGCCTCGACCGTCGCCGGCTTGTCAACGACCCACTCAAAGGTGTGCTCAGCCTTGTCGATGACCTCACCGCAGCGGCAGACACGCCAGTGATTCTTAGCGTCGTGTGCCCAGCCAGAGCCATCGGGCTCGTGCTTGAGCACGCCCTCGACCGTCACATTCACGTCGCCCTCGACATCCTTGAGCTCATAGGTGCCCTTGGCGGAAAGCTTAACGGACGTGCCGTTGACCTTGACAGCGTAGTCCTTGCCCGCAAAGTAGGCGCTGTCGATGCTCATGGCGAGCGTTGCAGTCCCGTGCCAGTCGAGCTCGGTTGCCGTCGAGGTGAGCGTGTAGCCCACCTGATTGCTCGGCAGCGTCACGACCAGCTTGGGACCGACCGCCACGGTAGCCTCGGTGGCGGAAGAGGCGTCGTAGTTGGCCTTAGCCTGGTAGCGCACCTCATACGTGCCGGCGGCAAGACCCGTAAGCTCGGCCGTGCCCTCGCCCACCGCCTGATACTCGGCAGCACCCTTGGCACGCCACTCCATCGTCGCGTCGACGCCCGTGATCTTGCCGTCACGCTTGCCGCTCACGGTCTCGGCCTCGGCCTGGACCACCGGCGCGCCCTGCGCGGCGTTCTTGATGGAGAACTTGCACGTCAAGCCCTCGGTCGGCAGTGCGTAGTTGCCCGCAGCCTTGCCCTTCAGCGCGGTGAGGGTCGCGGTATAGGCGCCAACCTCGGTCTGAGAGCCCTCGACGGTCGCACCAAGGTCATCGCCGTCGACGACGTTGACGAGCGTTGCCTCGGGGCAGTGCTCCTCGCCGTCGTAGACAAACTCGCTGGTGCCCCACGTCACGGTGAGCGGGCGCTGGTTGATGGTGAACGTGCCATCGACGAACGTGATGCTGTAGTTGGGGTTTGCACCCTCGGGCTGCGTCAGCTGCAGAGCATAGCCGCCATCACGCACGTTGTCGTTATCTTCGCGCTCGATCTCGAGGCCCTGAAGCGTTTCGCCCGCGACGAGTTTGCCAGAAGTGACATCCCACGCAAACACGGGGTCGGCCTCGCCGTAGGTCTTAGAAGCGTCCTGGGCGGTGACCGTGATCGCGCGCGGCTTGACCTCGAGCGTCACCTCACCCTCGGCCTTCACGCCGTCGATCGTTACCTCATAGGACACAGTCAGCGTGCCGACGTCCTTAATTTTGGGGGCCTCGGGGGACCAGTTCTTGCCGTCAGCGCTGTACATTGCCGTCGCGCCCTCGGGCAGCCTCGTCGCATCGACCGTGTGATACGCACCGTCGTACTCATCGGAATAGCCAACGATAGCGGCAGCCGGAATCTCGACCTCAGCCAGCTTGTGACCGCAGACCTTGCATTGCTGCTGCTTGGAGCCCTTCTCGGTAGCCGTGGGAGTCTTGACGACAACCCACTCAAAGTCGTGCTTGGCCTCGTCGATCTTGTCACCACAGGCGCACTGATGCCAATGCGTACCGTCGTCGGAGAGCCACTCATCGTTCACGGCCTCGTGCTTGCGCACGCCCTCGACGGTGATGGTGGTCTTCTCCTCAACATTGCTCAGGACGAACTTTCCATCCTCGCCCTTCTCGAGAACAACGCCGTTCGCCTTGACGGCAAAGTCGTCGCCCGCGTAGTAGCCATCGGAGATCTTTACCGAGAACTCCACGCTTTCGTGCCACTGCAGTCTGTTCGGGCTATGCCAGTCTATCGAGTAGGCGTCATTCTCACTAGAAAGGGTGACCCATAAGTACTTACCGTTGTCGACATGCACTTCCACAGGCGCGGACGGCATGTAATTTTTAGTCTCGGCATACCAGATCTGGTAGTCGCCAGCGGCAAGATTCTCAATCTTACCGTCTTCGGAAACTATGGTCTCGCCATCGGCGTCCCCGGCTTCGGTGCGGAACAGGCGGTAGGCGACGCCGCCGTGCGCGCCTTTAATCTTGCCGTCGCACTTGCCACGGATGGTCTCGGCGGTAGCCTTCAGGCCCTGAGGCTTCTCCTGCTCGGCCTTATAAATCGTGTAGGTATACTCAAGGTTTTCGGTAGGAAGGGCATAATTCTTGATGACCTCGGGGTCACCGGCGAGGCCCGTCACCTTTGCCGGATAGCTACCGGCATCGATGCCCGTCGCGTTCTCGACCTCATAGGAAACCTTGCCCTCGTCACGCTTGACGACATTGGTGGGCTCGACCTTGGGGCCCTGACGTTTGCCGTTATAGGTATACGTTCCGACCGTCCAGCCAACACCAATCTGGCGCTTGGCGATCTCGAACGTGCCGGTCTGGAGCGTCGGAGCATAGTTCGCCCGCTGGATCTTGTCCCACTTGTCGCCGACCTTGCTCTCCTCGATCGTCAGCGTATAGGTGCCCACGTTCTCGCCGGCCTCACGGTGAATCTTGAACCAGGAGAGCGGGTGGCCCTGAACAATCGAGCCCTTGACGGCTTCGAGTTCAAAGTTCGGATCAGCCTCGCCGTACGTCTTCGAAGCGTCCTTGGGCTTCACCGTCACCGGACGGGGATCGACCTTGAGCTCGACCTCGCCCTTGCAGATGTCCCCAGACGTAAGGGTCGCCTCAAATTCGATGGTCTTGGACCCGGCATCGCAGATGAGCGGAGACTCGTCGCTCCACTTCTTCTCGCCCTTCTCGCGATACTGGATAGATGCGACGGTCTCGGCGTTAACCGTCACGCCGTGCTTTTCGCCATCGTAGATACCCGAGTAGCCGGTAATACCGAAAGCCGGAATCTCGATAGACCCGCGCTCGTAGCCGCACGTCTTGCAGCGCTCGTGCTTGGAACCGGGCTTATCGGCCGTGGCGTCCTGGTCGACGACCCACTCAAAGTCGTGCTGGGCGCGGTCAACGTCCTCCTTGCCGCAGGTGCAGGTGTTCCAGTGCTCGGCGTCGTCGTGCTTCCAACCGCTACCGTCGGCCTTCTTGGGGCCGTCCTTGACCTCAACCGTCAGGGCCTCAGAGGCGTTATGGTTACGGTCGGCCTTAAGACGAACGCTGTATTTGCCAGCGGCGAGGCCCTTAACCGACGTCTCGCCTTCGGCAATCCACTGATAGTCGCCGGCGGCCTCGGCTTTCCACTCGTAGGTGTTATCAATCCCGTCGATGCTGCCATCCGCCAAGGCATGTCCGGTCGCGGCCGTCGTCTTAACGTCCTTGGGAGCAGCCTGTTCGGCGGGGGTGATCTTTATCTCGAGCTCGCCCTCCACCGGTACGTAGTCGGGTGCGGTAATACGATATTTAATCGTCTCGGCGCACACGTTGCCGTAGATATCGCGCGTGACATTGGTATAGGAGGGAATTCGGTCTTCGTACAGCGAGCCACCATCGACGCTGTATTCGATCTGCATGCCCTCGGGAGCGTTATCGACCGTCACCGACGGCGCGTGAGCCTTGCCATCATAGGTGCCGTCAAAGCCCTTGGCCTGAACGTTCTCGAACTGCGTGCCGTAGATGCTCCAGTAGAAAAACTTGCCGTATGCAAAGTTTCCCAGACCCCAAGCTTGGCTCCTATACGCACCGGGATCTTTCTCCGAAACCGATTCGCCCCAAGCGAGGCGTTCGAAATCGACGCCCTCTTTAAGCTCAATCCATTCGTCGCCAAGCTTATACGTCACCTTAATGCGAGGCGTTATCTCCTCACCCGTCCACTTATAAGACGGTACGTCGTTGAGCACGTCACCGTTGCTGAACCTGACGTTATCCTTCAGCTTGTCGTAGCCAATGATTTCGACCTTGCAAAGATTCTTGCGGTTGGAGTCCTTCTCTGCAAGCGAGGCGGGGTTGATCTTGAACACGCGCTCGAGCGTAACATCGCTTTGCCCCTCGATGGCGACCGTCGCCACCACGCGATAGGTGCCCGCATCGCACGGCTGCGACCCTTCCATCTCGATGCCCTGGGGATTATTGTCATCCACGCCCCTATAGAACCGCGCGCTCACAATCTTTACCTTGCCCTGGGCTACAGCGTTGTCCTTTTGAGACGGCTTAGTCGTAGCAAGCACGGCATCGCGCGGCTTGCCGTTGTAGGTAAAGCTCAGGTCGCCGCTCTTGGACGACATCAGCGAGATCTTCTCGCCATCCCTAGAGTAGACACAGTGTGAGGCCTCATACTGTCCGTTGCACGTAGCCGCGATGCTGTACCCATCCTTGTTGGCGGAATAGGTCCACTCGTGCTCGTGCTTGCGATGGATAACCTTGACCTTGCCATCGGTAACGTCGTATGCAAGGTCGGCATTAGCAAACTTGAGCCTGCTCGCAAGATCCTCCTGCGAAAGATCGCTCGTGCCAAGGTTCACATACTCATAGTAGTAGTACTGCTTATTGGACTCGGGATCGAACTTGGTATCGTCGACAGACAGGACGGCTTCGCCCGTGAAAGACTTATCGACGTGAACCTTGCCGTAGCTACCGACATCGGATGCGTCGACACCCTTCGCCTTGGTCGTAGTGACCTTCGTGTTGCCAGCGAGCGTCACAGAACCGAGAGCGTAAACCGCGCAGCGCTGCGAGTCCTGAATGTCGAGTCTTTGCCCGTAATCACTATAATAAGGAGACACGTATGAATCGTCGATAGTCGAGCTCTCGATGGTGCAAGAAGCGTCTTTCGCCACCGCAATGCCGCTTGTCATATGCATCTTGTAGTCAAAATACATGTATTCGCAGGGGCCATTCCACGAGGTCGTGCCCGCACTTGGCTTAGATCGAATACTACAGTTCTTCACCGACAGATCAGCATTCCTGACAACAATATTGCCCGAATGCACATGATTGTCCTCGACCTTCAAGTAGTCGCACGCGATCATTGACTGGTAATTGTTTTCGAACTTGCAGCCGTTCAATGTCACGCGGGGCTTGGCGTTTCTTCCGACCACGCTCAAGGCGCCAACGCAGTCGTCGGCGTTGTTGCTAAAGGTGCAATTGGTAAAAGTTGCATCAACCGCAACATGGGAACCACGAATAGTCACCGGAGCAGGGGATGCAGTGTAAGTGCTCTTGTCGTTGGAATAGCTACTCCGGCCATTCTTTACACAATTCCAATTGCTGACATTCACGTTCGTGAAGCTGGCCGTCTCCCCTCTGCCCATGGTTCCGTACAACAAAATTGCCCGGTCGCACTCACGGTCAAGATTAGAGACAAGCGTCAGATCCTTCACGGTAAGGCTAAGCTTCTGACCAGTATTCGGCTTATCGGCGACATTCCATTCATCACTATCGCCCAAGAACGTCTTGCCATTGCAAACGACCTTTGTCGCGGCGCCCGAGTCGCCGATGAACTCGACGTATCCACCCGTAACTACAAAGAGCGGACGCCTGTAGTACGTCTTATTACGCATATCGGTCAGCGGGCCGCCCAGATATCTGTCATTACTAAAGTACAGGCGGGTGGGGTTCTCCGCCGTGCCGCCTTGGACTTTGTAGTAATCAATATCGACCTGGCCGGTAAGGACATAGTCCTTGCCGGCCTCAAGCACAACAGGCTTATTTTTGTCGTAGTATGACAGGTCATCCTTCGACCTTATTGGAAACGTCGCACCCTGCGGATACGCCTCCGCTACCGTAGGCGTGGCGAGCGTCGTCGCCGCACCCCCAAGCGCCAGCGCTGCAGCCAGCACGCAAGCAGCAAGTCTGCGCATCCCCATCTTCTTCCCCTTCATCGTTCAGCTCCCTTACCCCTATGCTTTCGCGATGTCCGATATCGCTTGGCGCTGGCGGCCGGCATGGTCCCTCGCCAGCCGCCAGCTCAAATTGACATATATATCCATCTGGTATTGTGCAACCGCATGTTTTGACACCCCACCGCTCGGCGCGAGTTGCGTGCCGTGGGGCGCAAATGGAACGCACCCCCGCGGGCGGCGCGTGCACGATGTGGCAAAATCGAGGTACTAAGGGGGCCCAATATGCTCAAAATCATCGCCTGCGACGACGACGTCGCCTTTCTAGATAACCTGCACCGCATGATCAACCGCTGGTCGGCCGAGACGGGTACGGCGGTCGATGTTGCGCTCGTTACGCGCGGCGAGGACCTGCTGGCACGCCATGCCGCATCGCGCGCCGACATTATCATGCTCGACATGATCATGCCGCTCGTCAACGGCATGGACACCGCCCGCGAGCTGCGCCAATCCGATACCGCCGTACGCTTGGTGTTTCTGACCTCATCGCCCGAGTTCGCGCTTGAGTCCTACGAGGTCCGCGCCTTCGACTACCTGCTCAAACCCGTGACCTACGAGCGCGTGGCGCAATTGCTCGACGAGCTGTCGAGCCTGCGTCCGGCAGCGACCGACGAGCTCGTCATCAAGACGTCCTTTGGCTACCATGCCCTGCGCCTATCCGATATCGAATATGCCGAGGCTCGCAACAAGCACGTGGTCTTCCACCTGCGCGATGGCCGCGATATCGAGGCGCTCGAGCCGTTCCGCAGCATCGAGGACCGACTGGCCCAAAACGCGACCTTCTTTAAATGCCACCGCAGCTACCAGGTCAATCTGCGCAACATCGACCACTTTAACCGCACGGAAATCGTCATGCGCTCGGGCGCGTGTATACCGCTCGCGCGCAGCTGCAAGCAGGGATTCCAAGACGCCTACTTTGCGGTGCGGTTCGAGAGCGGGAGACGCTGATGCTTTCCTCGGCAGAACTGGCACTTTGGGCAATCCACCATGCGACGACATTGCTCTTTGGCGTCTTTGCCTCGGCGGCGCTGTGCGGTGTCGAGATCAACCGCCGCCATTCGCTCGAACTGGTGGGGATCGGCGCCGTAACCGGATGTGCATTCGGCCTCGCCAATGCCGTCGGCGGCGAGCTTTTCGCCCGACAGGCCTATCCACTCGTCGTGCATCTGCCGCTTGTCGTCTACCTGTGCGTACGCTATCGCCTGAGTCCGCTGCTCGTTATGCTGGGCGTCACCAGTGCCTACCTAAGCTGCCAGTTTAGCAACTGGATGGGCATCGCCGCGCTCGCCGCCACCGACTCGCAAATCGCATACTACGCGGCGCGCATCATCACCACGCTCGGCGTCTTTGCCGTCTTGTTGCATTGGGCAAGCGACATTGGCCCCCGCCTGGCGATCAAAAGCCCCACCGAGCTGGAAATTCTGCTCATCCTGCCGCTCGTCTACTACATCTTCGACTACGCCACCAACGTCTATACCACGCTCTTCCACTCGGGCTCGGTGGTAACCGTTGAGTTCTTGGCGTTCGCCCTCTGCGCCTTCTACCTTATGTTTCTTGCCGTCTACCTTCGCGAATACGAGGCAAAGGAAATCGCCGAGCGCGAGCGCTGGATGCTCGCGACCCGCGACAGCGCGGCCATCAAAGAACTCGAAGCCTGGCGCCAGTCCGGACGCGAGCTCTCGGTTCTCCGTCACGATATGCGCCACTACCTGCGCGGTCTAGCAGCCCTGATCGAAGAAGGTCGCACCGATGAGGCGCTCGAGCGCATCGACGCGCTCTGCGAGACCAACGACCGCACCGCCGTGCGCCGCTACTGCGCCAACGAAACGGTCAACATTGCGCTCTCGTCGCTTTCCGCGGACATCAACGCGCACGGCATCACCGCCGACCTGCGCGCCGCCGTGCCCGAAACCGTCCACGTGGGCGATGCCGATCTGTTCAGTGTGGTATCGAACGCCCTGGACAATGCCATCGCCGCGGCGAGCGCCGCCCCCGAAGGCAAGCGGTTTGTCGACCTGGACCTTCGCTACGAAGACGGTCAGCTTCTATTGCTGGTTTCCAACACGTTTGGCCGTGCGCCGCACATGGTCGACGGCATGCCCGTGGCTCAGCACACTGGGCACGGCTTTGGCACCAAGAGCATTAAGCTTGCCGTCGAGCGCATGAACGGCAACTGCCAGTTCCGCATTAACGGCGACCGGTTTGAGCTGCGCGCCGTGATGTAGAGCTGCCGCCAGCCTCGCTACAGCGGTGCAGCCGCCGGGGTCAGCTGCTTAATGTAGGCCCACATGCGCTGCTTGGCGGCCTTGTCGGTGAGCGCCGCCTCAAAACCGTCGAGCGCCAGCACGCGGCGCCCCTGCACATGGGCGACCAGGCCGGGCTTGAGCATGGCGGTGTCAAAGTCATCGATTGCCACAAGCATATCGGCATAGGTCTCGCGCATGACATCGGCCGCGCTGTTGTCCAGCAGCAGCACCGCCTCGGGGTCTAAGGTCTCCAGCGCCTCGCGGAACAGGTCGCACGTCAGGGCCTCGCCCACCGCGACCGCTCCGTCGCCCGCGCCGGCGACGCTTGCCAGCACGCAAAAATCCTCGGGGGCATATCCGATGGCACCGAGCGCCTTGCGCAACGCGGCGCCATCCGCGCCGGCAGCCAGCTCGCCGCCCGAGCACTCGGCTTCATCCAAATCGCCTTTGACCAGCACAATCGGCGAGCACGCGTTGCCCGCGATACGCACGCCGCGATCTGCAAGCGACGCGAGCTCCTGCTCGGTCGCCTGAGCGATGGCTTCTTTTTTCTGGCTTTGTGACGTGGGCATGCGCTCTCCAATCGTTTGCGTGCCCACCATTATATAAAAGAGCCGCCCGCGAGTGGTTGCTTTGCGGGCCGCTGGGTATAAGCACGGTCGTACTGAGTTTTACGCGGCCGAGCCGCGTCGTATTATGGAGGTCACCATGGCTGACATTAAGCAGATTACCCCCGAGAACTTTGACGCTGTCGTCAACGATAGCCTGCCCGTACTGGTTGATTTTTGGGCCCCGTGGTGCGGCCCCTGCCGCTCGCTCTCGCCCATCGTAGACGAGGTTGCCGACGAGCTGGCCGGCAAGTTGGCTGTGGCCAAGTGCAACGTCGACGACAACCAGGACCTGGCCATGAAGTTTGGCGTCATGAGCATCCCCACGCTGATCGTCTTTAAGAACGGCGAGGAGGTCGACCGCTCGGTCGGCGCCTTACCCAAGGCAAGACTTCAGGCACTGCTGGAGAAACATCTGTAATACGCTTGTTACCTGTCTGCCGTCCATGAGCGGTTTCGCACCGCTCGCCGGAGTGCCAAACGCAAGGCATGCGACCACGGATAGTATGGTAGACACAAACAGCCCCCAGTGAACGGGTGCGGGTCAGACGGACTCGCACCCGTTTTCTTATGCGGCGGCGCTCAAGGCGGGCGTAGTAGAATCTGAACCACCATATCGCCCCGTACAAAAGGAGATTCCCATGCATGACGTCGGAATGAACATGAGCCAGCTTGCCATGAGCGTCAAGCAGGTCGACGACACCATTGAGCTCGCTCACGAGTGGAGCCATCAGCTGCTGCATGCGACCGAGAACTTTGACATGGAACGCATTGGCGCCAAGCTCGAGGCCGCCATGTCTGCGCTGCACGAGGCGCACGATGCGCTCGAGGGCTACGAGGAGGCCATCGAGGCCGACCACAACTCCGTCGGCTCTGTGAAACTGGTGTAACATGGCCGAGCACGAGCACGCGCACAATCACGGTGCGGACGACGACGCGAGCTGCCGCTGCAGCGGCTCCAACTCCGAGCTAGTCCGCTTTTCGGTCACCGCGCCCGACGACCTGCTGCGCCGCTTTGACGAGCAGATCGCACGCCGCGGTGACGTGGCTAACCGATCCGAGGCCGTACGCGATCTGATTCGCGCCTCGATCGCCAAGGAGCAGATGCGCACGCCCGACGAGCAGGTCATCGGTTCGCTCACCATGATCTATGACCACCATACCGGAGATCTGACGCGCCGTCTGGACGAGGTGCAGCACGACTACACCGACGAGATCGTCTCGACCATGCACGTGCATCTGGACCACCACAACTGCCTGGAGATTCTGGCGCTCAAGGGTCGCGGCAAACGCGTCTATGAGCTAGCGGACCGGTTGCTGGGGCTGCGCGGCGTTAAGCACGGCGAGCTCACCTGCGCCGCCACCAAGCAAAGCCTGGGGCTGTAACGGGATTTCCTGCAGCGCACCTGCCAAAAAGGGACAGGTTTATTTTGGTAGGTTTAGAAGTTTTACCGACCAAAATAAACCTGTCCCTTTTTAGTCGGTTTTGACGAGGGGAAGCCACATGCGGCATGTGCATATTCATGTGACGGGCATTGTGCAGGGCGTTGGCATGCGG
>CAJMNP010000020.1 GCA_905214895.1 uncultured bacterium
AAGTACGACTCTTTCCACTCGGCGTCGGGAATACGGCCCGCGCCCTCACTCGGCAGATCGATACCGCAGGTCTTGCCAAGGCCCCAGCGACGAAAGACCTCCTGCAGGCCCTCAGGGTGCTGGTCGTTGTAGAAAAACGCCTTGCCCATGTCGTAGAACACGGGGTCGCACGAATTGGCGATACCGGACTGCAGCGTCATGGTGCCGTGGCCGGAGTGCAGCCAGCAATACTTGCCCCACGACTTGCCCAAACCCGTCCAATAGCCCGTGCAGTTGGTCGTTTGACCCGAGGTATAGGTTCCAAACTCAAGGCCCGCCAAGGCCGAGAGCGGCTTAATGGTCGAAGCTGACATGTACTGGCCGCTAATAGCGCGGTTGAGCAGCGGGTGCGAACCCTCGTCGTCGTTGAGCTCGGTCCACACGTCGTTGGAGACACCACCGATAAACACGGACGGATCAAACTTGGGCTCACTTGCCATGCCCAGAATCTCGCCGTTGTTGGGGTCGAGGCACACCACGGCGCCGTTGCCGGCGTTGCTGTAACCCGTGGTCTTGGCGAGTTCGATAGCACTCGCCAACGCCGTCTCGCAGGCTTGCTGAATCTTGAGGTCAAGCGTGAGCTTAATGTCGGAGCCGGCCTTGGCAGGCACGGCGCCTGCCTGTCCGGTCACGTTGCCCGAGGCATCGACCTTAACCGTCTGCTCGCCGCGAATACCCTGCAGCAAGTTCTCGTAGTAGCTCTCGACACCCGCCTGGCCCACGATATCACCAGACTGGTACGTAATCTGACCGGCAGCGCTATCGTTATCGCCCGAAGACTTCTTGTTCTGTGCCTCGAGCTGCTCAGAGGTAATGGTGCCGGTATAACCCAAAATGTGACAGGCCGTCTCGCCATACGGGTACTGGCGCTCGGTGCGCTCGGCAATCTTCACGCCCGGGAACTCGCCGGCATGCTCCTGAATATAGGCAACCGTGGAGCGGCGCACGTCCGTCGCGATGGTATGCAGGCTCTGAGCGCCCTCGGAATTGTCCTGGATATTGCGCAGCACCGCGACGTAGGGCATACCGAGCACGTTGGCAAGATGGCGCACCAGCACGGTGTCCTCGGCAAGGTCGCGGTAGGCCACGACAGCAAGTGAAGGACGGTTCTGGACAAGTGCCACGCCATTGCGATCAAGGATTCGCCCGCGCACAGCCGGCGTGGTGACAGTACGGGTCTGGTTGCTCTTGGCCTGCTTGTCGTAGTAGTCCGACGAGACCATCTGCATACCCCACAGCTTAACGGCGAGCGCGGCAAACATCGCGCCCACGCCGGCGGTAAGGATGGAGAAGCGACCCTTGAAGGCGGTAGCGGCGGTATTGCCCTCGCCCTCGGTGGCACGCGGGGCCGTTCCATGCTGTGTGTCGTAGGTAAAACGGGAATCGCCGCGGCGCATGATGACCAGCGCGACCACAATGGCCACGACCAGCACGATACCGGCGATGATAACCGTCATCTGGGAAGACATCTACGGGCCTCCCCTATTTGAGTTTGCGGGTCTTGGGCTTGAAGCGCATGCCCGTCTGACGACCACCGCGTGCGGAGAATCCGTAACCGGACTGCGGCACGACACCGGACATCAAAAACGGAATGGCGACCAGACCCGTCAGGATCGAAGACGGCAGTGCATGGCCAAAAACAGCCACCACAAAGCTCGTCTCCAGACCCATAAACAGCAAGATGATGCTGTAGACCACGTTGATGGCAAGCGCGAAGGCGCCCACGGTAATACCGCGCGCGCTCGGGGAGCCGGCCGTCTGACCGGCCGCGCTGTGCACCAGGGCAAAACTGCCCACCGTCAGCAGCAGCGACATAACGCCCACCGGAACGGCAGCGGAAAGATCATAGAACAGGCCACTGCAAAAACCGCAGACGACAGCCCGCGTAGGATCGCCCGAGAACACGCTCAGGCACACCAGGATAATCATAAAGTTGACGCGACCGCCCGCGATGGAAATCTGCGGCGCCAGGCCCGCCTGCAGGAGCACGCAGGCAATGGCGGCGATAGCAAACGTACGGGAGCTCGCCCCCTGTTCGTGTAGATCCATGGACATGCCCTCCCTATTCGCTCGAGCCTGAATCGGTTGTCTCGGACGATTCGGAGCTCTCGTCCGAGTCCTCGTCCTTCGTCTTGGTCGCCGAATCGCGCGAGGTGCCCTGCGGCGTGCTGTTAGCAGAGCTCACGTCCTCGTCCGAGGCCGACTGCTCATCGGTCAGCGAGGTGATGACGAGCACCTCCTCGTTATTCTCTGCCGTGGTCTGGGCGCGTACGACGATGGTGTAATACACATCGTTGGCCGACTTCTCCACCGAGGAAACGGTGCCGAGCGGCAGACCCTTGGGGAACACGCCGCCAATGCCAGAGGTCACGATGATGTCGCCCACTTTGACGTCGGAGTCGACGCTCACGTACTCAAGGCGCAGGGTGCCATCGGGCTGGCCCTGCAGCATGCCCTGGGCGCGCGTGTCCTGCACCATAGCCGACACGCCCGAGTTCTCGTCGCCAATCAGGCGCACGGTAGAGGTCTTGGCCGATACCTCGATAATCTGGCCGATAACACCGGCAGAACTCGTCACGGGCATGTTGATGGTAAGGCCGTCGGCAGAGCCCTTGTCGATGGTAACGGTCGAGGTCCAGGCATCGCCCGACGCACCGACAATACGGGCAGCGGTCGACTTAAGGTTGTAGGTCGATTGCAGGCCGACCAGGCCCTCCAGGCGCTCGGCAGTCTTTTGAGCCTCGGAAAGCTCGGCGACCTTAGAGGTCAGCACCTCGTTTTGCTTCTTGAGGTCGTCGAGCGACTCCTGCGAAGCCGTGAGGTTGGAGAACACGTTGCCGATCGCGTTGAAGGGAGCCGCCACGGCCGAGCCCACAAAGCGCACCGGCGACGTAATCGTCGTCACACCCGAGCGTACGGCATGAATCGGCCCGGCCTCACCCTCACGGATATAAAACGTGAGCAGCAACACCGAAATCAGGCTGAAAACAATCAACGGGCGCATACCCGTTGATTGTCGCTTGGTATTCAGATTTGGAGAGAAACCCGAAGATCGTGCCAAATGGAATCCACCTTTTGGAAATTAAGCATTGGTTTGGACGAAGCCACCGTCAAAGGCGTTGGCCTCGAGCACGCGGGCGCAACCGTTTACGACGTTATCGAGCGCCGTGGGGCTGACGTTGACAGAAACGCCGGTCTCGTCGCGCAGGCGCACGTCGAGGCCGCGCAGCAGCGCACCGCCGCCGGTCAGCAGAATGCCGTAGTACATAAGGTCCGAGGCAAGATCAGGCGGCGTGGCGTCCAGAGCGTCCTTAACGGCCTTGGCCATCTCGTCGAGCGGCTTGTTAAGCGCGCGACGAATCTCCTCGCTCTCGATACGCACGGTCTTGGGCAGGCCCGTGATAACGTCGCGTCCGTTGACCTCGACGTCGAGCTCATCCTTGAGCGGCACGGCGGAACCGACCTTGATCTTGATATCCTCGGCCGTGCGCTCGCCGATAGCCAGGTTGTAGGCATCGCGAACATGGGTGAGGATAGCCTGGTCGAACTCGTCACCGGCAATGCGGATGGACTGCGACACGACAATACCGCCCATAGCGATAACGGCGACCTCGGTGGTGCCGCCGCCGATATCGATGACCATGGAGCCCGTGGGCTCCTCGACGGGTAGGTCGGCGCCGATGGCAGCCGCCATGGGCTCCTCAATCAGATAGGCCTGGCGAGCGCCGGCCTGGATCGTGGCCTCAAAGACGGCACGCTTCTCGACCGACGTGACGCCGGAGGGAACGCAGACGACGACGCGTGGACGCGGAGTCCACGGATAGCGCTTCTCGGAAGCCTTGTCGATAAAGTAGCGAAGCATGGCCTCGGTGACATCGAAGTCGGCGATGACGCCGTCCTTAAGGGGACGAACGGCCACGATGTTGCCGGGCGTACGGCCGAGCATACGCTTGGCCTCGATGCCGACTGCCAGGATGCGCTCGTCGTTCTTGTCGATAGCGACAACGGAGGGCTCGCGGATGACGATGCCCTTGCCGCGCACGGAGACGAGCGTATTGGCGGTGCCGAGGTCGATGGCGAGATCGCCCGCATAGCTACCGAAGAACATATCCATCAAAGAAAACAACGCAACTCCTGATGTGTTGGATGATTGCTGGAAAACTACTAGCCCATCATACTAGCGCAAGCCCGGCACCTCACTTGCGGTGAAGCGCCGGGCAGAGCCAAATCTCATAAGGTCACTACTGGTTGTCAGCGGCCGAGAAATCGATGTCGAGCGAGGAGACGGCCCAACCGATATGGTTGTCGGAGCGCACGAATTTAACGGTGTACTCCTGCTCGCCGCCCTTGGACAGCGATGCCTTCACCTTGGCGGTCGTCTCGGTCATGGACTGATCCATGCCCTCGACGGACACGGTGGCACCCTGCGGAATCGAGGAGATGATTATCGACTTAGCGTCCTCGGACAGGCTCGAGGCCAGGCAAGACTCGGCCTTTGCGGCGTCACCGTCGCCGGCAGCCTGGAACAGATCGGTAACGACAGACTCCTGAGACGGGAAGCCAAAGCCGCGCGTGTAGGCAAAGCCCAGACCGCCCGCGGCGATCAAAATAAGCAGAAGCAGCACGATGAAGACTTTGAGACCCGTATGGCGATGGCGACGACGGACCTTGGCCTGCTTACGATCCTGACGGTCCTGCTGGACCATCTCAGACTCGGACAGCGTAAAGAAGCCGGTGTCCGAGGGATCAGGCATAAACTGACCGGTCGCGCCCGTAGGATCGAGAGGATCGACGGCAGGAGCGTCCATCGCGGGCGCCGGAGCCGTGGCCATAGCCGTCTGGGCAGACAGCGCGGCAAGCGAATCGTGCACGCGGGCAAGCTCATCGGCCTGCTCGGAGGTGAGCTGGTAGATGCCATCGGCAGTAGCGGCGTTAAAGGCATCGAGTGCGTCGGAGGGGCGGCCGGCGGCAGAAAGCGCCTGACCCATGCCGGCGTTGAGCGCACGCGTGTCGTCGCGGGGGCCGGCAAAGTCGATAGCCGTGCGGTAAGTCTCCACGGCATCCGCCGGACGGCCGAGCTTAATGAAGCAACGACCGAGCTCGCCGAGTGCGGCGGCAGGAGCCGGATTGGCGCCATCGATGGCAGCCTGACGGAAGGCGGTTCCCGCGTTGGCATAGTCGCCCGACTGGAACAGCGCATTGCCCAGGCCCAGATAGGCCTTGAACGGCGTGGCATAGGAAGCATCCTGCGTAGCAGCAGAGAACGCCTGAGCGGCCGTCGTGTAGTCGCCCACGGCGGCAAGCGCCTTGCCGCGGTTGGTGAGCAGCGCGCCGCGCTTGCCGTAGGTGCCGTCGTTGAGGGCGGCGGCATAGGCCTCGGCGGCCTCGGCATACATGCCCAGGTGCATCAAGGCGTTGCCACGAAGGTGATCGGCCTCGCCCATAATCTCATCGGGAGTCTTTGCCGCCCCAAGCATCTGGGCTGCAGCGGAAAAATCACCCGCGCGGTAAGCGGCGCGGCCCTGTTGGATCAGCTGGCTATTCAAGGAAGTCCCCTTTACTCGTGAACGATCTCGACATGGACGATCTCGTCGCCGGCACGCAGCTGCGAAATCACATCGAGACCCTCGACCGTGGTACCAAAGACGGTGTAACCGGAATCAAGGTTATGCTGGGCACCCAGGCAGAAGTAGAACTGCGAACCCGCGGAATCGGGGTCCATGGAGCGTGCCATGGCAAGGGCGCCATCGACATGGCTGTTGCGCGGATTGGTGGCAAACTCGCCCTTGATGCAGTAGCCGGGGCCACCGGTACCGGGCATGCCGTCGGGGCCCTCAAGACCGGCGGCGACGTCGGCGCCGGACATATCGCGGGTATTGGGGTCGCCACCTTGGATAACAAAACCGGGCACATAGCGATGGAACTTAAGGCCATCATAGAAGCCCATCGTGGAAAGCTCGCAGAAGTTCGCGACATGAATGGGAGCGCCCTCGCCGTCAAACTTGACCTTGATGGTACCCTTCGACGTCTCGATTACGGCGCACTCGTCGCCGACAAGCTGATACTCGGGCGTGTAGAGCTCTTTCTTAAAACCAAACATGTGGTTCCTTCCTCGTGCGTTTAAAGCATATTTGTACGAATTGTAGCAATAAGCACGGGTTTACATCAATTGCGCACGTAGGTTATGCCGACTATGGCGAACTAATTTTAGGAACGCTGCTGCGGCTTCCAGGAACCCACATTGGCATCGTACTGGTTCAGCGCGCTGTTGCCGCCCTGCGCGATGGGCGCCAGGATCTCGCTTTGGTGGGAACTCATCGACTCGCCATCGGGAATGGCCAGCGAGATATCCCAGCTCTGGCAGATCACGTCGACGCGCTCATACATCCACTCGGCAAGCTGCTTTAAGTGGACGATGTCGTCCGCATAGACCGTATCGTCCTGTACTTTCAGGTTGTTGAGCTCATCTTGCGTCTTTTTGATCTGGTCGCGCAGGGCGTAGGCACTCTGCGACAGCTCCTGACGGGTGGACAGCGGCGTTCGGAGATAACCGTTGTTAAAGGAATCGATGACCTCGCCGATCTGGTCCTCGTCAGCGTAGGACACGATGGTCTGATACAGACCGTCGAGCCTGGTATAGAGTTGATCATCGGTGAGCACGGTTTCTTCCTGGACCACCTCGGCAGAATCGTCCTGCTTGGTATCGTCCTCAGTGGCCTCGCCCTTTTGGCGCGTGGGGAAGGTCGTCTGCGCGGCCTGGCCAAACTGGTCGTAGAAGCCAGGCATGACACCCATGGGATCGGTCGTCACGAACCAATAGGCACCGCCGCACACGACGGCAAGGACCGCGATGACGATAAGCGGCTTGGGAATATGACGCTTGTGCTTGTGATAGGCATCCTCGTCGGGGTGCACTTTGCGCTTGGGTTTTTGAGCATCGTCATGCAGGGAAACGGGCGTGGGAATATCGACCTTGGGGATACCGAAATCCTTATCGAAAGCCGGCAGCACGCAGGTCTCATTGGGGTCGGCGGCGTCCGAAAGCACCGCAGCGGCAGAGGCCGGCGCATGCGGCACCTCGGTATCGATCTGCTCTTGCGTTAGGCGCGGAAAGCCCGCCGTGCGGCCCGCTGCCAGGTCGGATGCGGCCGCGTCCTCGGAGAGGATACCCGGAGCGGGGCGTCCGCATTTGGGGCACGTACGATCATGCGGAGAAAGACGGGCACCGCAGCCCTCACAGAACACGAACTCGGTGTGCTCCGGACCATCGCCCGGACCCACATAGGCGTTGCAGTAGGGGCAGAACGAGGCGCCGTCCTCGATAGTCTTAAGGCAATGCGGGCAGATCACGGCATCCTCTTTTCGAAGAAATTCAAACAATCGAGGTTAGAGCATAACATCGCCACGGCTCCACTGGAGCAAGGCACCAATTCAACATCGCAGGACAGTCTTTTGGGGGATGATCTTTTAATCCCCGTCCCAGAAGAATCATCCCTGAAGGCCGCGGACTACTTCTTTTTCTTGGGCATCGAGACTTTGATGCCTTGGGCGGACTTGGTTACGCGAGAGCGCTTGGCTCCGCTACCCTTCTTTTTCTTGGGCTGGGTCTGGGCCACGCCCTCGAGTGCGCGGGCCTCGGCCTCGCGAGCGGTGCGATCTTCGCGGCGCTGCGCCATGTCGGCGGCGACGCGCTTGGCAAAACGCTCGGCCGTCGAACCCGTCGAGCTCACCTTGCCGCCACCGCGACCCAGGTGGACGCGCACACCGCGGCCAAAACCAGTTGCGGCATGACGACGACGCGGCTTGAGCGAATCCATCATCGTGGCGAGCTTAAAGAACACCGAGCAGGTAAAGACCACGATGACAGCCAAGATTACCATCTGGCCCATCGACAGGTTGGCAATAGACAGCAGCTCCGGAAATCCGATAACGCCCACCAGGATGCCGGCGACTACAAACACAAAGAGCACCACACGTAAGGGCGTGAGAGGCTGCGAGATGCGCCAGATCAGGCTGACGCTCGCCGCGCACGACGTAAGCAGACACATCGTAGACAGCGTGAGCTGGCTAAAGCCAAACACGCGCGCCACAAAGATATCGAGCGCCGCAGCCAAAATGACCGCAATCGACGCCGGCAGTGCCCGCTTGAGCACGTTCGTCAAAAACGACCCCTTCACGCGAGCATTGTTGGGCTCCAGGCCCAACACAAAGCCCGGCGCGCCAATACAGAAGAAGTTAATGAGCGTCATCTGGATGGGCTCGAAGGGGTACGGCGGCAGCGCGATGCACAGCGCCGCCAGGCCCATCGAGAACAGCGTCTTGGTCAGGAACAGCGAGGCCGACCGCTGCAGGTTGTTGATGGAGCGACGGCCCTCGGCCACCACGGCGGGCATCGAGGCAAAGTCGTTGTCGACGAGTACGATCTCGGCCACGTTACGCGCGGCATCGGAGCCAGCCGCCATGGCGACGGAGCAGTCGGCCTCCTTGAGCGCCAGCACGTCGTTGACGCCGTCGCCCGTCATGGCCACGGTGTGCCCGCGGCGTTTGAGCGCCTGTACGAGCTCGCGCTTCTGCTGCGGCGTCACACGCCCAAAGACGTGGTAACGGTCCACTGCCGCATCAATCTTGGACGGTGTATCGAGGGTTGTCGCGTCCACGTAAGCATCGGCGCCCGGCACGCCCACCACGCGCGCGATCGACGACACCGTACGCGGGTCGTCGCCGCTGATCACGTTGAGGGTCACGCCCTGCTCGTTAAAGTAGCCGATAGTCTCGGCTGCCGAGGTACGAATCTCGTCACGAATAGTCACAAAACCCACGGGCTCGGCCTCGCCCACCATATCGCCATCGGGCGAAAAGCCGTCCACGCGGGCTACCACAAGCACGCGGCAAGTGTCGGCAAGCTCGGCCACACGATTCTCGACCTGCGCAAATGCGCGATCAGAGAGCACAAACTGCGCGGCGCCCATCACATAGGAGCCCTGCGCAAACGACGCGCCGCTCCACTTTTTGGACGACGAGAACGGAATGACCGACAGCGGCTCGGACACCTCGACCGGACGATCGGCGTAGTAGTTGAGCAGCGCCTGGCAGGTCTCGTTGGCATCCGCCGAGGTCGCACGCGCCACGTTGGCGAGCGCAAAGTCGAGCACCGTGGTCTCGACGGGGACAGCCGCCTCGTCCGAGTCCGCGCCAAAGCCAACACCCTCAACAGGCAGCGGGTAGGTGCCCTCGACCTCCATACGGCCCGAGGTAATGGTGCCCGTCTTGTCCAGGCACAGCACGTCGACGCGCGCGAGCGTCTCGATGCAGTAGAGCTGCTGCGCCAGCACCTTGCGACGTGCCAGGCGCACCGTGGCAATCGCGAGCACCGACGAGGTCAGCAGCACCAGGCCCTGCGGAATCATGCCCAGCAGGGCACCCACCGTGGACAGCAGCGCCGAAGAAGGCACACGACCAGCCAGCAGCTCAGAGAAGCACCAGGAAAGCGCGCTATCGCCCGGGGTTCCCGCGGCATCCCACAGCTCGCTCACACTCGAGGTAAAGAGCGCCAGACCAAGCGGAATCATGATAATGCTCGCGAACCGCACGATGGCGTTGAGCGCGTTCATGATCTCGGAATTGACCTTTTTGACGTACTTGGCCTCGTTGTTGATCTTTGCCACGTAGTTATCGGCGCCGACATGGATCACGCGGGCGCGCAGCAGGCCCGAGTCGATAAAGCTGCCGCTCATGAGCTCGGAGCCTGGTTGTTTCTTAATGAGGTCACTCTCGCCCGTCAGTAGGCTCTCGTTGACGAGCGCCTCGCCCGACACTACCACGGCGTCGGCGGGAATCTGGTCACCGCGCCCCAGGCGAATGATATCGTCGAGCACGATCTGGTCCAGGTCGAGCTCCACCTCGGCGCCGTCGCGCACCGCGATGGCCTTCTTAGAGGTGAGCAGCGTAAGCTTGTCGACCATCCGCTTGGAACGCATGGACTGAATGACGCCAATTGCCGTGTTCAAGAACACCACGAACAGGAACGTCAGATTCTTAAACGAACCGGTCAGCAACACCAAAATCGCCAAGACCACGTTGATCAAGTTAAACAACGTGCAGAGGTTCTCGATGATGAGCTCGCGGACCGACTTGGTCTTGAGCTCCATGTTGCGGTTGATCTTACCAGCGGCGATGCGCTCCTCGACCTCGGCGGTCGAGAGTCCGCGCTCGATATCCGTTGCTGCCATACCACGTCCCATCATGTCGCGTCGGTATAAGAAAACCGCCCGGACCATGCGAGGTTCGGACGGTCTTACGTTCGATGGTGCCCCATGTTGGATTCGAACCAACGGCCTTCTGCTCCGGAGGCAGACGCTCTAATCCCCTGAGCTAATAGGGCGAACGGTAGGCATTATACCCAAGTGCGCCACGGGCTAACAAAATAATAGAAAAAGCTTTGCAATTACGTGGGAAACGCGCCGCGACGGCGCGCTTTAGGCGGCAAAAGCGAATCAGATAGTATAAACTCTCATGCACATATATAACGGCTCGCGATGCGGGCCGTTTTTGCAAGGGCTATCCATCGAGGTGAGAGGCACACCATGATTGCGATTTTAAAGCAGAGCGGCAGCGACGAGGCCGTCAGCCACATCGTCAGCTGGATTGAGAAAAAGGGACTCAAAACCGACGTCTCGCGCGGCGAGAACGAGACCATCATCGGCCTGGTGGGCGATACGACCAAGATCGACCCGTTCCTGCTCGAGTCCATGGACGTCGTCGAGCGCGTGCAGCGCGTCTCCGAGCCGTTCAAGCGCGCCAACCGCAAGTTCCACCCCGAGGACTCCGTCATCGACTGCGGCCACGGCGTCAAGATCGGCGGCGACCAGTTCCAGGTCATCGCCGGCCCGTGCTCCGTCGAGGGCGAGAACCTCATCCGCATCGCCCGCCGCGTGAAGGCCGCCGGCGCCACGATGCTGCGTGGCGGCGCCTACAAGCCCCGCACCTCCCCGTACGCCTACCAGGGCATGGGTCCCG
>CAJMNP010000021.1 GCA_905214895.1 uncultured bacterium
GGTTGGCCATGCCGCTTTTCTCGCAACATACCGCCCGGTTCTCGCCGGACGTTCCCTTGGAGGGCACCAGCTCTCGCGAGCTGCTCAAGCGGTACCAGCCGCTCGAGACGCTTGCGACCGGCGGTTTTGGCTCCATCGAGATCTGCCGCGACACGCACCTGCGCCGTCGCGTGGCCATTAAGCGCATCCCCCTCACAGACGGCGCCGGCATGCCCGCCAGCGATATCATGGACGTGCTGCGCGAGGCGCATACCGCCGCCATGCTCCAACATCCCAATATCGTGCAGGTCATCGACTTTACGCACGACACCGCCTATGCCTACCTGGTCATGGAATATGTCGATGGCATGTCGCTCGCCGAGTTTTTGCATCGAGTCGACGGCCATTCGCTCACCTTTGACGAGGCGGCGGCCATTGCCGACGCGCTGGGCCAGGCGCTCACCTTCGCCCATAGCAATGGCGTGCTCCACCTGGACATCAAGCCTGCCAACGTGCTCATCGACCACTCGGGCAACGTTAAGCTCACCGACTTTGGCATGGCACGTCTGTCGTCTGCCGGCGGCTTTGGCGGTTCGCGCGGCGGCACCATCGGCTACATGCCACCCGAGCAGCTCGATATCGAGACCGGCACGGTCGACGAGCGCGCCGACGTCTTCGCCCTCGCCTGCGTCATTTACGAGAGCCTGTGCGGCAGCGCCCCCTTTATGGCGGCAACGCCCGCCGACTCGCTCGGCCGCATCATCGGCGGCGCCACCTATCCCAGCGAGCTGATACCGCACTTTCCCCCGGGAGCCGAGGCAGCGCTGATGAACGCCCTCTCCCCCATGCCGCAAGACCGCCCCAACAGCATCGAGGCATTTTGCGACCAGCTGCTCTCCGGCTTGGGCAGCGTGCGCGAGGGCCGTCGCAGCCTGGAGCAGATGGTGGGCGAGCTGTCGGATGACGAGCGCGCGGCAGACGATATCGAATCGTTGCCCTATGAGGACGGCACCATCGAGGTCGACCCCGCACTCGGCTGGGCCGGCACGCGCTGGAGCCACGCGCGCAACTACACCATGCGCGCCATCTCGGCTCTCTCGTGTGGTGCCTTTAGCTTTTTGCTCATGCAGACGGCTGGCGTCGCGGCGCTTCCCGGACTTATTGCCGCGGCTATCGCGATTGGAGCGGCCGCCGGCCTGGCCCCGCAGATTGGTTCGGCTATCTCGGCCGTGGGCTTTTTGGTACTTATGGCCAACGCCACCATGCAAGCGCAGGGCATCCTGTCGATGCTGCCCGTCGCGGTGCTCTTTGCCGCCACCATGTCCGGTTGGTGGATCGCCTGGGGCCGCACCGAGGCCGCCGCGAGCGCCGCGCTCACCTGTGCGGTGGCACTCGGCTGTCTGACGGGCGATGTCCTCCTTGCCGCCGGGGTCGCTGCCGGCATCGCGGCCTTTTGGCTCGGCCCGGCAAGCGCCGCGGCAGTCACGGGGATGGGTGCGCTTTTTGGCCGCCTGGCTACGGTTGCGCTTTCCGCCGGAGGCGTGCTGGGACTCGGCAATGTTGCCGCGGCGCTGGGAGACACGCTCTTCTGGGCTGCCGTTGTGCTCGTCGCGGCGACAGCTGCACTGACATCTCTGCTGCTCAACGCCCATGCCAAGCGTGCCGAGCAGGGCTCGAACCTGACCGCAATCGTTGCCATCGCCGGCTGCGGAATAGGCTCCGCGGCATCGCTTTGTCTTGCACACCATATGGAAATTGCCAGCCTTGCGGCCGCGGTCGTCGTCAAGGCGGCAGTTGCGGGAACCCTATCCTCTATAATCGTTGGGATATGCCTATATTTGCTCGGATACCAAAGAACCTATACGGAGAGTGATCTTTCGTGAACTTCCTGAACATCTTCGAGGACCACGTGGCCGGCATCTTCGGTGCTACCCGTGCCCCGTTCTCCTTTAAGAAGCTTGCCAAGCAGGCCGCTCGCGACATGGAGGATCAGACTCTGGTGATCAACGGCGTCAACACCGCGCCGGCACTCTATACCATCCTGATCGCCGCCGACGACGATCCCATGCTCGCCCCGTTCTACCCCGAGCTTTCGCGCGAAGTCCGCGAGTTTGTGAAGGCACAGGCCGAAAAGCGCCGCTATGTGTTTGTCGGCGAACCCCTCGTTCGCTTTATGATCGACCCGCAGCTGCGCGCCGGCAAGTTCTCGGTCTTTGCCGAGAACGTCGACGCCCCCACGCTCGGTCGTCTGTACGAGGAAGAGCGCGCCTACCAGAATGGCCTGGGCCAGAACAACTCGGCCGCAAGCCGCGCCGCCAGCGCTCCCCGTGCCGGCAAGCAGCAATTCGCCGCTCCGCAGCAACAGCACCCCGCCGCCATGCCCCAGCAGCCGGCGCCCCGTGCCGCCGCTCCCGACCCGCTCGCCGTGGCTGACCCCTTTGCGCCCAACGTCCCCGACCCCGCCGCCGCGCCCATCCCCGTGCCGCAAACCGTCTCTCGTGACGCCCTCGCCGGTATGGGCGGAGCCGCCGCGACCGGCGCCGCCGTGGGCCTTGGCGCCGCGGCCGGTATTGCCTCTAACATGGCGAGCACCCGCGCCCCGCAGCGCCCGCTCGCCCAGCTCGTCGACGTCGTGAGCGGCGAGAGCCACAGCATCACTTCCGCGCAGGTGACCATCGGTCGCGAGCGTTCGGTTTCGGACATAGCCCTGCGCGACCCCAACGTGTCGCGCCGTCACGCCCAGCTCACCTTTACCGGTTCGGACTGGTCGATCGAGGACCTCAATTCCACCAACGGCACGCTCGTCAACAACCGCCGCATCACGCGCTGCCCGCTGCGCAACGGCGACCTGCTGACGTTTGGCCTAAGCACCTTTGAATTTAGGGGATAGTCGCTTATGAACATCGATATCGTCCTTTTTGCAGGCCGCATCGTCCTGGTCGCCTTGCTCTACATCTTCCTGTTCGCCGTCATGAAAACCGGCGTGGGACTCGTACGCGGCCAGCGCCGCGACTCCGCTATCTGGACGATCGATGTGGACAAGGGTCCGCGCGGCATCCGTGGCATCCATGTAGACATGCTCGGCCCCGTCATCGTGGGCCGCTCGCCGTCCTCGGACATCTGCATCAACGAACCGTTTGTCTCGGCCTCGCACGCACGCTTTTCGCTGCAGGGCCCGGCACTCATTATCGAAGATCTCAACTCGCTGAACGGCACGCTCGTTAACGGCCGTCAGCTGGTAGAGCCCGCAACGCTGCGCGAGGGTGACGAGGTCCAGATTGGCGACGTGGTCATGAAGGTGAACCGTCGATGATCGACGAGGAGAACAAGTCCGCAACCATGCCCGAGACGCCGACTGCCCCCGCAGCTGCGCCGGCCCATGCCGCTCCGGCGCGCCCTGCGACCGTGAAGCCCGAGGACACCGTGTTCTCCCTGCCTCTTTCGCATGTAACTCAAGAATATCCGGCGCTCGTCGATGACGAGGATGCCGACACCGAGCAGCTCGACGCCCCCATCGGGGCGCACGCTGCCGAGCCGCCCGCGGAACCGGAGGCAACGCCCGCACCGGCTCACTTTGCCGAGCCCGTCGCCGAGGCGATGAACGAGAGCGCTGCCGTGTTTGCAGCCCCCGAGCCTGCCGCGCCGGTATTCCCCGTCGCCCCGGCAAGCGAGGCGGCACCCGCGTCCGCAACGCCTGTCGAAGTTGAGCGGCCCGTTGCCGCGCCCGCCGCAGCTCCCGAGCCCTCTGCTCAACCCCAGAGCACGCCCGCGCCGTCGCACTTTGCGACGCCCGAGCCGACGGCTGTCGAGCCGCAGCAGGACGGCGATCCCGCCGACCGCGTAACCGAAGATCTCAACCTTCCGGACATCTCCGACGCCGAGTCGGGAGACGATGCCGACACCGTCTCCCCCGGCGACACCGCCGAGATCGATGTCGCCGCCGTGGAGGCAAAGCTCAAAGATCCCGGCTCGACCATGAGCTTTGAGCCGCTGACCGACGAGCGCATCGAGACCGACTCGACCTACGACGCCGGCACCACCACGCAGCTTATGTGGGGCGCCCGCTCCGACGTCGGATGTGTACGCCCGCATAATGAGGACTCCTATCTGGTGCAGTCGCCGCTCTTTTGCGTGTGCGACGGCATGGGAGGACACGCCGCCGGCGAGGTGGCATCCTCCATCGCCGTCGAGACCATCGCCAAGACGGCGCCGCAGTCCGCCGACGCCGCGCGCCTGGCCGCAGCCGTCGAGGCCGCCAACGCCGCCGTGATCGAGGCCGCCCTCAACGGCCTGGGCAAACCCGGCATGGGATGCACGGCCACCTGCGCCTACATCGAAAACGACACGCTTGCCATCGCCCACGTGGGCGACTCGCGCGCCTACCTGCTCCACGAGGGTACGCTCATCCGCGTGACCCGCGACCACTCCTACGTGGAGGAGCTCGTGGATGCCGGCGAGATTACGGCCGACGAGGCCCGCGTCCACCCCAACCGCTCGGTCATCACCCGCGCGCTGGGCTCGGATCCCGCCATGTATGCCGACCACTTTACCCTGCACATCGAGGAGGGCGACCGCCTGATTCTGTGCTCCGACGGTCTTTCGAGCATGATTCCCGATAGCGATATCGAGAATATCGCTACGCAGTCCTCGACCGCACAGATCTGTGTCGACAACCTGGTGGACGCGGCGCTCGCCGCCGGCGGCCACGACAATGTGACCGTGGTGGTCGTCGACCTGGTCGACGACGGCGTCATGCGCGAGGCAAAACGCGTCCGACGCCGCAATGTCACCATCGCCGCCATCGTGGCCCTTGTCTTTGTGCTGGTAGCAGGCATCTGGGCATACACGGGCATCACCGGCTCCTATTACTTGGGAACCTACCACGGCAATGTCGCCGTCTGGCGCGGCCTGCCCGGCAAGACACTCGGGGTCGAGCTCCACTGGCTCGAGAGCGAAACCAGCATCAAACTGTCCGACCTGCCCGAAGACACGCAAAACCGCCTGAAGGCAGGCATTCCGCAAACGAGTGTCGACGATGCGCAGGACACCATTTCCAAGTACCGCCATCAGATTGACGAGGAGCAGACCCGTCAGGTGATTGACGCGCAAACGATTCGCGACAACACCGATCAGGAATCCAACTCCGAGTCAGATTCCGAGAAAACCGCCGAACAGTCAGCCGAGGCCGAAGCCTCCGATAAGAATTAGAAAGGGAGTGCCGCTTATGAGTCGCCGCAACACCGAACTGCTCTTGCTCATCGCCTCGGCGTTCCCCGTCATCCTGCTCTATGCGATGTACGTGCTCACCGCGGGTGCCACGATTTCCTTTGAGACGCTCGCCGTGCCGATCGGCCTGTTCGCCGCCTTCGCCGCGGCGCATATCGCCGTGCGCATCCTGGCGCCCGGCGCCGATCCCGCCATCCTACCCATCGTCTTTGTGCTCTCGGGCATCGGCATCACATTCGTGACGCGCCTAGCCCCCGACCTCGCCATCTCGCAGCTCATCATCTTGTTTGTCTCGGTGGCGCTCATGGTGGGAACGCTCGCACTGGTCAAGAACCTCGACGTGGTCATGCGCTACAAGTACACCTTTGGCATTATCGGCATCATCCTGCTGATGCTGCCGATCTTTATCGGCACCACGATCTCGGGCTCCAAGCTGTGGATTCGCATCGCGGGCTTCACCATCCAGCCCGGCGAGTTCGCCAAGGTCTTCATCGTCCTGTTCCTGGCAGGCTATCTGGCCGAGAACCGCGAGCTGCTTTCCATCTCCAACCGCAAGATCCTGGGCCTCAAGATTCCGCGCTTCCGCCTGCTGCTGCCGCTGTTTGCCGTGTGGGGCGTGTGCCTGCTCATCGTCGTCTTCGAACGCGACCTGGGCTCGGCCGTCCTGTTCTACACCATCTTTTTGCTGATGCTCTATGTTGCCACGGGACGCTTTTCGTACGTCATCATCGGCCTTGCGCTGCTGGCCGTTGGAGCCGTGGGCGCCTACAAGTTCCTGTCGCACGTGCAGGTGCGCTTTCAGGTCTGGGTCGATCCGTTTAAGGACGCCCAGGGCCAGGGCTACCAGATCGTACAGTCACTTTACTCGCTGGCTGACGGTGGCCTGGTTGGCGTCGGCATTGGCAACGGCATGGCAAACAACATCCCCGTCGTCGAGTCCGACTTTATCTTCTCGGCTATCGGCGAGGAAATGGGCCTTTTGGGCGGCGGCGCCGTGCTCATCCTGTTTATGCTTTTTGCCGTGCGTGGCCTCACCACGGCAGCCCGCGCCAAGTCCGACCTTGCCGCCTTTAGCGCGACCGGCCTTACGGCGGCCATCAGCTTCCAGGCATTCTTAATCGTTGGCGGCGTAACCCGCCTGATCCCGCTGACCGGCGTCACCCTGCCCTTTATGAGCCAGGGCGGCTCCTCGCTGCTGGCGAGCTTTATCATCGTCGCGCTGCTGCTGCGCGCCGGCGACGAGGCAACCGGACGCGAAGCCGAGCTCACCGGCACCGGCACCATGGCCGCCATCACCGATGACCAGGTCGCATCCGCCGCTGCCCCGACCGGTACGCGTTTTGCCAGCGCACCTTCCTACGGCCACGGCAACCACTCCGCGGGTTCTCGCATGCGTCGTCGCCTGCTCGACACGCCTGAGTCCGGCGTGCTCGGCCGCGTGGCACTTGCCAACCGTCTAACTCGTGCCGTGTTTGCCTTTACGGCGCTGTTCGCCATCCTTATCGGCAACCTCACCTATGTCCAGGTCATCAAGGCGAAGGACTACCAGGACATGCCGACCAACAACCACACCATCGCCCGCTCCAAGTACATCCAGCGTGGCTCCATCATCACGTCCGACGGCGTGACGCTAGCCGAGTCGCTGCAGCAGGAGGACGGCACCTACGCCCGTTCCTACCCCAACGGCAACATGGCCGCGCACGTGGTGGGCTACGTGAGCCAGCAATACGGCACCGCCGGCATCGAGAGCGTCATGAACGATACGCTCACCGGCTCCAAGGATTACTCCAGCTGGAACAACGCCATCTCGTCGCTCGCGGGGCAGACCCAGCCGGGCAATACCGCCAAGCTCACCATCGACTCGCGCATCCAGACGGCTGCCGAGCAGGCGCTCAAGGGCTTTAAGGGCGCTGTGGTGGTCATGGATCCGCGCACCGGTGCGGTCCTTGCGTGCGCGAGCTCGCCCACCTACGACAACACCAACATCGATGCGCTGCTCCAGTCGGGCGGCGGCGAGGACGGCTCCATGTACGACCGTGCCATGGACGCGCTGTACACCCCGGGCTCGACCTTTAAGGTCGTCACGCTCTCCGCGGCGCTCGAAACCGGCACCGCCAGCCTTACCAGCACGTACCAGGCGCCTGGCTCCATGGACATCGGCAACGCGCCGGTCACCAACTATGCCAACGAGAGCTACGGCACCATCAGCCTGCAGCAGGCCTTCGCCGTGTCGTCCAACGTCGTCTTTGGCCAGGTGGCAAACGAGATTGGCGCCAGCTCGCTCGTCCAGTTTGCCAACGCCTTTGGCTACGGCCAAAAGCTCGGTCAGGATCTGACCACCGCGGCTTCCATCATGGCCGACCCGTCGCTTATGACCGAGTGGGAGACCGCTTGGGCAGGCGCCGGCCAGCCCGTCGGCATGGACCACACGCCTGGCCCGCAGACCACCGTCATGCAGAATTGCGTGATCGCTGCCGCTATCGCCAACAGCGGCGTGGTCATGGACCCGTTCTTTGTGTCCCAGATACTCGCCCCGGACGGAACCGTGGTCAAGACCACGCAGTCCCGCTCGCTGGGCCAGGCTGTCAGCTCTGCCACGGCCGACCAGGTCAAGCAGGCCATGCTCGCCGTCGTCCAGTCCGGTACCGGCACCGATGCCCAGATTCCGGGCGTCAAGGTTGCCGGCAAGACCGGTTCGGCCGAGACCGGCGGCACCAACGTCAACTCTATGTTTGTTGGCTTTGCACCTTACGATTCACCCACGGTTGCCATCTCGGTAGCCCTGGAGGATTACGACAAACACGACGTCAAGGCGGCCAAGATTGCCGGCATCGTCCTGACCGCGGCGCTCGCCGCACAGGGAGCGTGATGCCCATGATCAAAGCGGATACTTATGGCGCGCCGCGGCCGATGAGCTAGCGGCAACGCGCCACACGGCCCCAGCGGCCACACATCTGGTACTACACACATCGTTGAGCGAATAGTTATGTTAGGAGCAGGAATGGAACAGAGGGTCCTCGGGGGAAGATACCTCCTCAAGGATAAGGTGGGAACGGGCGGCATGGCGACCGTCTTCCGTGCACAGGATCAGGTCCTCGACCGCACGGTTGCCGTCAAGATCATGCTGCCGCAGTATGCCGGCGACGCCACCTTCGCCGCCCGCTTTAAGCAGGAGGCCCAGGCAGCGGCCGGCCTGTCCTCCCCCTATATCGTGGGCGTCTACGACTGGGGCAAGGACGGCGACACCTATTACATCGTCATGGAGTACCTGCGCGGTACCGACCTTAAGAGCGGCATCAAGAGCCACGGCGCCCTCGATCCCAAGAAGGTCGCGCAGATCGGCTCGCAGATCAGCTCCGCGCTTTCGGTCGCACACAAGCACGAGATCATCCACCGCGACATTAAGCCGCAAAACATCATGGTGCTGCCCGACGGCAACATCAAGGTCATGGATTTTGGCATCGCACGCGCCAAGAACAGCCATCTCACGCAGGATAACAACGTGCTGGGCACCGCCCACTATGTAAGCCCCGAGCAGACCCGCGGCCAGGACCTCGGCCCCACCTCGGATATCTACTCGCTGGGTGTCGTCATGTACGAGTGCGCCACCGGCCGCGTACCCTTTGACGGCGACGACGCCATCTCGGTTGCGCTCAAGCAGGTCAACGAGCTGCCCATCCCGCCGAGCCAGATCAACTCCGGCGTCGATGCCGACTTGGAGCGCATCATCCTCAAGTGCATGGAGAAGGACCCGGCAAACCGCTTCCAGACGGCCGACGAGCTGCGCCAAGTGCTCAACAGCTACCTGTCCGGCCGTGCCGTCAACGTCTCGGAGCCCACGCGCATCATCGGTGCCGCCGGCGACCTGGGTGCCACCAAGACCCGCGAGCTTTCCGACTCAACGCGCGCTATGGTTCGCCCCGTCTCGGGCGTGAGCGGTCAGAACACCGCCCGCAGCGCTGTCTCGGGCTCCACGGGCTCCTATGAGGTCGAGAAGCCTAAGTCCAACAAGAACAAGATCATCGCCGCCGTGATTGCCGCCGTCGCCGTGATTGGCGTTGTAGTGGCCTTTGCCACGGGCATGTTCAGCGGCGACCAGGTTACGGTCCCCGATGTGCTGGGCAAGGATCAGGAGACCGCCGTCGAGCTGATCCAGGAGGCCGGCCTGGAGGTCGGCACCGTCGACCAGAGCTACAACGACGATGTCGACGAGGGAAAGGTCGCCGAGCAGACCCCCAACGGCCACACCAAAAAGCCCAAGGGCACGAGGGTGAACCTGGTAATCTCCAAGGGCCCCAAGCCCTCCGAAAAGGTTGAGGTCCCGCAGCTCGTCGGTTTGACCAAGGACCAGGCCGAGGCAGCGCTGGCAAGCGTAGGCCTGAAGGGCAGCGCTTCGGAGGAAGCCAATGAGGCCGAAGAGGGCCAGGTCTTTGAACAGACCACTGCTGCCGGCAAGGAGGTCGAGAAGGGAACGACCATCTCGTACAAGGTCTCCAGCGGCCCGGACACCACCTCGGTGCCCGATCTGACCGACATGACCGAGGCTCAGGCGCGCAACGCCCTCGACATGGCTGGCTTTGGCGTCGACGTGAGCTATCAGGAAAACGACTCGGTTACCGAGGGCACCGTAATTAGCTGGAACCCCAGCGGCAAGCAGAAGCCCGGTGCCACGATCACCGTCGTCATCGCCAAGAAGTCCGGCAAGGCCAGCGTCCCGGGCAACCTGTACGGCAAGAGCATCTCCGCCGCCGTCACCGCGCTCAACAACGCCGGATTCTACAACATCGCGTTCTGCGATCAGAACGGTAACCCTGTGAGCGGCAACGAGAACGCAACTGTCACGGGTGTCTCCCCCACCGGCAAGCAGTCCACCGACAGCACGATTACGCTGACGGTTTCGATTTCTGGCTCCGGCTCCGGCGACGATTCCGGTACAAGCAACTAGCCGGCTGCTTATTACCTGCGGCAGCGAACGCTGCAAACATATTCGCTCAGAAGCGCCCGCTTGCTCCCCCGGCAAGCGGGCGCTTTGCTTTAGATGCGGACCGCCAACATGAAACGGCGCAACTCTTAAACCAGAAGAGCCCGGCACCGTGGTGGTACCGGGCTCGGCAAATCTCTGGTGCCCC
>CAJMNP010000022.1 GCA_905214895.1 uncultured bacterium
TCGGCTCATTTTGCGCCCGCGTGATGTGGCCATTCGAGTCCGTGGATGGCGAGGGCAATGAGGACTCTCTTGTTTTGCTGCTCTCCTATGCTCAGGAAGGCAAGAGTCTGCGTGTGCTCCTCACTGGTGATGCCGAGCTCGATCAAGAGCGCGAGTTTGTACAGGAGGTGGGTGATATCGATGTGCTCAAGCTAGGGCATCACGGCTCAAAAGTTTCCGTCGACACAGACCTGCTGGGCACGCTTAAGCCCGAGCTCTCTATCGCGAGCGCGGGCGAGGGTAACCGCTACGGCCATCCGTCGGATGCCTGTATCGATGCCGTTAAGGAAGCGGGCGGCGCTTTCGCTTGTACCATCGAACAAGGAGACATTATCGTCTCGCCGACCGTAACCGGTTTTGCTATGCGATGCCAGCGACCGTGATGCTGCCGTTGGCGCGGGACCAACCCGTGGGCTAGAATGGCACGGTACGTATTCGAGAGTCTGCGAGAGGGGAGCGTAATGTCCGAAACCGGTCTGCTGCCGGCATATCTGATCGTCGGTACCGATGGGGTCAAGCGCGACCACGCCGTCTCGCGTATGAAGGCGCGTCTGGAAAAGACGGGCATGGTCGAGTTCAACCTCGATGAGCGCGATATGACCAAAGACCCCGATATCGAATCGATTATCGGATCGCTCAACACCTTTCCCATGGGCAGCGAGTTTCGCCTGGTGATCCTCGACGGCTGCTCCAAGCTTGCCAAGGCGGTCTCGGAACCGCTCGTCGAGTACCTCGCAAGTCCCAGCCCCACGACGGTCTGCCTTATCATCGCCGACTCACTTGCCAAGAATACGCGCCTGTATAAGGCAATCGCCAAGATCGACAAGAAGGCTATTGTCGATTGCTCGGGTACCAAGCGCTGGGAACTGCCGCGCCGCGTTCAACAGATGGCGATGCAGCACGGTAAGTCCATCTCGACGGCTGCTGCCGAGGAGCTCGTCTCGCGTTCGGGAGAAAACACGCGCATGCTCGATAACGACCTGGCAAAGCTCGCCCAGATGGTCGAAGCGCCCCAGATTGAGCTTGCCGACGTGGAGCGTTGGATCATGCGTACGGCCGAGGTTCAGCCCTGGGACTTCCTCAACGCCGTCTCGGCTCGCGATATGCGGCGTTCGCTCGAGCTCTTTAAGCTTCTGCCCTCCAAGAGCTACGTGTGGACCTACACGCTGCTATGCGGTCGCATCCGTGAGCTGATCGTCGCCAAGGCACTCGACTCTCGTGGGCAGGGGCGTGAGCTCGCCGCGACGCTCAAGCTTCAGGCCTGGCAGGTCAAGAATCACCTTACCTGGGCGCGTCGTTTTTCGATGACCGAGCTCGTTGCCGCGCTCGAGGGCGCCGTCGATGTTGAACTCGCGCTCAAGGGTTCGGCCGATTCTCAGACCGCGCTTTTGCTCTGGATTACGAACATCTTGAGAAAATCGTGATGATACCTGCCTATTTGACAAATTCGTTCTATCCCTTTGAGGGGGAGCGTGCTATAGTAGGCGCTTGCATGACCTCACCGTGTCTCAGAGGTGTCATACATTTTTTGCAAGGAACTCGAAAGGAACTCCAGAAGTGGCAAACATCAAGTCTCAGAAGAAGCGTATCCGCACCAATGAGGCAGCTCGCATGCGTAACAAGGCTGTCAAGTCCGAGCTCAAGACGCTGACCAAGCACGTCCAGTCCGCCGTCGCCGAGGGCGACGCCGAGAAGGCCCAGGCTGCCCTCAAGACCGTCACCAAGCGTCTCGACATGGCTGCCGCTAAGCATGTCATCCACAAGAACCAGGCTTCCAACCGCAAGTCCGGCCTTGCCAAGCTCGTGAACAGCATCAACGCTTAAGTTGTAAATTTCACACCACACAGATTACGCGCATAAATGGAGCCTGTTTTATGGAACAGGCTCCATTTTTTGTACCGCTCGGGTAAGATAGTCCGCATGAATACTTCAATTGACATTTCCCACATCCGTAACTTCTCGATCGTTGCGCATATCGACCATGGCAAGTCCACGATCAGTGACCGCATCCTCGAGCTCACCCATACCGTCGATGAGCGCGACATGGAGTCGCAGCTGCTTGACACGATGGACATTGAGCGCGAGCGCGGCATCACGATCAAGTCCAATGCCGTCCGCGTGTCCTATGACGCCGACGACGGCGAGACGTATCAGTTCAACCTGATCGATACGCCGGGCCACGTGGACTTTACCTACGAGGTCTCGCGTTCGCTGGCCGCCTGCGAGGGTGCGGTGCTCGTCGTGGACGCCACGCAGGGCGTCGAGGCGCAGACCGTTTCCAACGCGACGCTCGCCATGAACGCCAACTTGGACATTGTTCCGGCCATCAACAAGATCGACCTTCCCTCAGCGCATCCCGACGAGGTTAAGACCGAGATCGAAGACGATCTGGCCATTCCTGCCGACGATGCCGTGTGCGTGTCGGGCAAGACCGGTGAGGGTATCCACGATCTGCTGGAGTCCATCGTCTTTTTGATCTCGCCTCCCAAGGGCGATGCAAATGGCCCTCTCAAGGCACTAATTCTGGATTCGTACTTCGACGAGTATCGTGGCGTCGTCGCCACGGTGCGCGTCTTTGACGGCTCCATCAAAAAGGGTGATACGCTGCGCATGATGCAGGCCAAGGGTGACTTCTTGGTCGACGGCGTGGGCGTCAAGCGTCCCGCCGAGACCCCGGTCGACGCGCTTACGGTCGGCGAGGTCGGATACGTGGTCACGGGCCTGAAAGACCCCGAGGCTGTGCGCGTGGGCGATACCCTCACGTGGGCGTCGAATCCCTGCCCCGAGCCGCTTCCCGGTTACCGCGAGGCCAAGCCCATGGTCTATACGGGCCTGTTCCCGATCGATAACAAGGACTACGAGAACCTGCGCGACGCGCTCGATAAGCTGCACGTCAACGATCCGTCGTTGGTGTGGGAGCCCGAGACGTCGGTGGCGCTGGGCTTTGGCTTCCGCGTGGGCTTCCTGGGCCTGCTGCACATGGAGGTCGTCAAGGAGCGCCTGGAGCGCGAGTTCAATCTGGACCTGATCGCCACGAGCCCCTCGGTCGACTACCACGTGTACAAGACTGACGGCGAGATGATCGATGTCCGCAGCCCGCAGGATCTGCCCGAGGCCACGCGCATCGAGCGTATCGAAGAGCCCTACCTCAAGGCAAAGATCATCTGCCCTCCCGAGTATACGGGTGCTGTCATGCAGCTCGCTATCGAACACCGTGGCGTCACGACCGATATGATCCACCTGACGAGCAAATCGGTCGAGATGCGCTTTGATATGCCGCTCGCCGAGCTCATCTTGGACTTCTTCGATCAGCTCAAGAGCCGCACCAAGGGTTACGCCTCACTCGACTACGAGTTCAACGAATATCGCCCCTCCGAACTCGTCAAGCTCGACATCCTGCTTTCGGGCGACGAGGTGGACGCGCTGTCGTTTATCGTGCACAAGGATAAGGCCTATGGCCTGGCCCGCGGCCTGTGCGACAAGCTCAAGGAGATCATCCCGCGACAGCTGTTCGAGGTGCCTATCCAGGGCGCCATCGGCAATAAGATCATCGCCCGCTCCACCGTTAAGGCGCGTCGTAAGGACGTGCTGGCCAAGTGTTACGGTGGCGATATCTCGCGAAAGCGCAAGCTGCTCGAGAAGCAGAAAGAGGGCAAGAAGCGCATGAAGGCCATCGGCTCGGTCGAGGTTCCGCAGGAGGCCTTTATGGCGATCCTCAAGGTGGACGAGTAGGTCTATGGCGCTTTCTGAATACAGCAAGCGGCTGCTGGGTGCCTATGCCGAGCAGCCGTTCCTTATGGCTCCCATGGCGGGCGTAACCGACCCCGCCTATCGCATCATGTGTCGCCGCCGCGGTGCCAACCTTGCCTACAGCGAGATGGTGAGCGTTGCAGGCCTTGCCTATGCCAGCAACAAGACGTGGCGCCTGGTGTTGCCGGCCGACGAGGAGCAGCAGATTTGCGTGCAACTCTTTGGCTCCAAGCCCGATCAGTTTGCGAGTGCCGTCGCCGCCGTCGAGGAACGCGTGGGCGATCGTCTGTCATTGATTGATATCAACATGGCCTGTCCGGCTCGCAAGGTTGTTACCAAGGGCGAGGGCTCGGCGCTTATGCGCACGCCCGACCTGGCCGAAAGAATCGTCGAGGCAGCAGTGGGCGCGGCGCATGTTCCCGTGACCGTGAAGATCCGCAAGGGTTTTTATGCCGAGGATCGCAACGCCGCAACGTTTGCCCAGATGCTCGAAGGGGCGGGCGCCTCTGCAGTTGCCGTGCACGGTCGTTGTGCCACGCAGCTCTATACGGGCCAGGCCGATTGGTCCGTCGTCGATGAGGTTGCCGACGCTGTCGAGATTCCCGTGATTGGTTCGGGCGATGTGTTCTCGGCCGAGGACGCTGCCGAGCATCTGAGCGGCTCGGGTGCCAGCGCGGTGTTTATCGCGCGCGGCATCTACGGCAATCCGTGGGTGTTCGGCGATGCCCGAGCCCTTGCGCTCGATGGAACGCCGGTTCCTTCTCGCTCCTCGGTCGAGCGCCTGGAGGCTCTGCGTGAGCACCTGACGTTGACGCACGAGCTTCTGCCGCTTATGTCGCGCGCCCGCACGTATGCAAGCTGGTACTTAAAGGGCATGCCCCACGCCGCCGCCTGGCGCGCTCAGGTGGTGCGCTGCTCCACGTACGAGGAGTTTATGGCGCTGGTCGATGATATCGAGCGCGACGTGGTGGCCTGCGAGGCCGCGCTTGCCGCCGGTGAGTCGGTGCCCGCTCATCCGCTGGAGGCTTAAGGGTGGCCGTTACCGCGCTGTATGTGCACGTGCCGTTTTGCGCTCAAAAATGCCGTTATTGCGACTTTGACTCGCAAAGCGTGGCGCCGTGCGACCTGGACGCAGCGCTCGATGTCTATTTTGAGCACCTGTATGCTCGGCTCTATGCCTTTGGCAACGCTGGGGTACTCAGGCAGATCCGCACGGTCTACGTTGGCGGCGGCACGCCGTCGCTGGCAGGGGAGCGCCTGGTGAAGCTTGCCCGTTGTATCTCCATGTGGTGCGAGCCCATTGAGTTTACTTGCGAAGCCAATCCTGAGTCGCTGACCGCTGGGCTCGCCACCGCGCTTGCCGAGGCGGGCGTCACGCGCATCTCTTTGGGCGTGCAGACCCTCGACAATACCGAGTTGGCTGTCATTGGCCGCATCCATGATGCCGAACGGGCGCTTGAGGCTATCGCGACGGTGAAGGATGTTGGGCTCGATGTGTCGTGCGACCTGATGTGCGGCCTTCCCGGACAGACGGCCACGAGCTGGCAGCGCACGCTCGATGGCGTGCTGGCGGCGGCTCCGCATCATGTGTCGGTTTACCCGCTCACGCTCGAGGAGGGAACGCCCCTCTATCGCATGGCGTGCCGCGACGAGTCGCTTGAGCCTGATGAGGATTTTCAGGCGGCGTGCATGGACGTGGCGCGTGATTGTCTGACTGCGGCCGGCTATCACCCGTATGAGGTGGCGAGCTACGCTCTCGACGGCCATGAGTGTGCCCACAACATTGCCTATTGGACCGGACGGGGCTATCTGGGCCTGGGCCGTTCTGCCGCGGGCATGCTTGATGCCGAGGATTTCGATCGCTTGGCTGGACTGTTTCCCGGTGTGGCCCCCCGTGGTGACTTTCACCGCGTTCGTCTGGTGCAACGCGACGATGACGCGACGGCGTTTGAGGCCGAGTACCTGACGCATCGCGAGACGGCAGCCGAGGATCTGATGCTCGCTTGTCGCATGACGCGCGGTGTCACGTCCGACCTGTTGGTTCGCGCGGCTCGTGTCATCCCTGCCGATGAACTGACGGCGGCTTGTGACCGCGCTCTTGAGCTTGGGCTTGCCACTTGGGTGCCCGAGCACGGTGATACCCATGCGGGGCCTATCGCCTCTGTCGATGTCGTCGCCGGCCGCACCTGTGCTCGCCTGGCGCCGACCCAGCTAGGTTGGCTCGATGGAAATGTGCTGTTCGAGCTGTTTTGGGGTCTAGCTTAGGCCGCTCGGGTAGAATTACCGAAATATATACGCTGCTGTGAGCAGGAGGTTGCCGCGCATGGCGACGATGAACGAAAAAGATTACTACGAGATTTTGGGTGTCTCCAAGGATGCCACCTCGCGTGATATTCAAAAGGCTTTCCAGCAAAAGGCCCGCAAGCTCCATCCGGACGTCAATAAAGAGCCGGATGCCGAGGAGAAGTTTAAAGAGGTTTCCGAGGCCTACGCCGTGCTCTCGGACGAGCAAAAGCGTGCGCGTTACGACGCCATGCGGTCGGGCAATCCCTTTGCCGGTGCACCGACGGCTTCGCCCTATGGCGGTGGCTATGCCGGCAGCGCCGGTTACGGCAATCCCTTTGACGGCGGTTTCCCCTTCGGGGGCGCCTGGGGCCAGCCTCGTCGCGGTCAGGCGGCCTACAACCCCGAGAGTGGCGCCAACGTGGTCGTCGATATCAAGCTCGACGCCAAGGAGGCCAAGAGCGGTGCCCACAAGACCGTTCGCTACACCCGCTTTGACACCTGCGGACATTGTGGCGGCTCGGGCTCCGTTTCGTCAGAGCATGCCCACACCTGTCCGAGCTGCGGTGGTCGCGGTCATATCGATGTCGACCTGTCCTTCCTGTTTGGTGCGGGCACGTTCCAGACGGTTTGTCCTGAGTGCGGCGGTTCCGGCAAGGTCGTTGCCGACCCGTGCCCCGATTGCGGTGGCAGCGGCCGTACCCGCGTAACCTCCGAGCAGACGATTGAGTTTCCCGCCGGCACGCATGATGGCGACGAGGTGCGCATCCCCAACATGGGCCACGCCGGCACGAACGGCGCTTCGGGCGGTGACCTGGTCGGTCGTGCGCACGTTGAGGCCGAGCGCCTGGAGGGTAAGGCTCGCACCGGCTTCTACCTCATGGGCATCATCGCGCCGTTTTTGGTGCTGTCGGCCATCTCGGGCGTGTTTTCCGCCTTTGCCATGATGTGCTTCATTCCGTTTGCCATGGGCTTGTTCATGGTGCTGTCGGACGGCGTGCTTCATCGCAGTCTGCTGTGGTGGAAGCGCGGCGCGATGCAGTTTGCCAATGGATTTGCCAACGGTTTTATGTTCGCGCTCGTGTCGGTTTGGTTTGCGAGCTGCTCGCAGCGGGCCGTGCTTTCGCCGTACGGAATGCAATAACATCAAACCCTCTGTTTGCGCCCGGCCCAGCTTGGGTATAGGACGCACTGTGACAATAATGAAAGTTGGAAGGATTCGGTCGTGTCGGAAAATAGGGATTACTACGAGGTACTTGGCGTTGACAAGAATGCCGACGCGCGGACGATCAAGCGCGCGTTTCTAAAGAAAGCCCGTACGGTACACCCGGATGTTTCGGACGACCCCGAGGCCGAGGCCAAGTTCAAAGAGCTCAATGAGGCCTATTCCGTTCTTTCCGACGAACAGAAGCGTGCTAACTACGACCGTTACGGCACCGCAGACGGCCCCGGTGGCTCTGGCTATGTCGACATTAACGATATCTTTGGCGGCATGGGCATGGACGACCTGTTCTCGTCGTTCTTTGGCGGTGGCGCCGGTGGTGGCGCTCGCAGCCGTCGCGAGCGCCGTCGCGGTCGCGATATGGCCATCTCCCTTTCGGTGACGCTCGAGGAGGCGGCGCTCGGCTGCAAAAAGACGATCAGCTACGATCGTCTTGCCCCTTGCGATGACTGCAATGGTACCGGCAAGGCCGAGGGCGCTACCGAAAAGCAGTGCAGCCGCTGTCACGGCACAGGCTATGTGACGACGGTCCAGCGTTCTTTCCTGGGCCAGGTTCAGTCCTCTTCGCCCTGTCCCGACTGCCACGGCGAAGGCACGGTCATCGATCATCCCTGCGAGACCTGTGACGGCCAGGGCCGCACGCCTTCTCACGATAAGATTGACATCGATATTCCCGCCGGTGTTTCGACCGGTCGCCAGCTGCGGGTGAGTGGTTTTGGCGAGGCCGGCCTTCGTGGCGAGCCGTCGGGCGACCTGATCGTTAACGTGCGTGTCGCCGACCACGAGCGTTTTAAGCGCAATGGCGATGACCTGTATCTGGTGAGCGATATCTCGATTGCACAGGCCGCGCTCGGTTGCGAGATTGAGGTCGAGGGCATTATGCCTGACGAGGTCGTCAAGGTGTGCGTCCCCGCCGGCACACAGTACGGTGACACCGTGAGCGTCAACAATTACGGCATGCCGCGTATCGGCGGTGGCGGTTCGCGCGGTCGTCTGATCGTGCAGCTGCGCGTGGTCGTCCCCACCAATCTCTCCAACAAGCAGCGCGAGCTGCTTCGCGCCTTTGCCGACGAGATGGGCGATGACGTCGCATCCGGAAAGAAGTCGGTGACCGACCGTATCAAGAGTGCCCTCGACGACATCCTCGATTAAGGAGCCCGTGTGCTCGCACCCCATATTTCCGTCGTCAACCTCGGTTGTCGTGTCAACCGGGTTGAGTCCGACCGTATCACTGCCGATCTTATGCGCCTGGGTTTTGCAATGGTGGAGCCCCGGGACGCCGAACTGATCGTTATCAATACCTGTGCCGTGACGGGGGAGGCCGAGGCCAAGACCCGCAAGGCCGTCCGTCACGCCCTGGCCTATCCGGGTGAGCCTTACGTGGTCGTAACCGGCTGCGTCGTCAACCTGCATCCCGAGGAGCTGCTGGAGCTCTCCGATCGCGTGATCGCTGAACCGTCCAAGATAGACGTCGCCGAGCGCGTCTGCGAGGTGCTAGGTGTCGAATCCGATAGCGTTCCCGCCTGCAGCGATGGTGACGTGGTCGATGCGCTCGGTCGTTCGCGGCTGGGCGTGAAGATACAGGATGGCTGCAACCACCGCTGCACCTATTGCATCGTATGGAAGGCCCGCGGCCCCGAGCGTTCCGTGCCCGTCGAGTCCGTGCTCGAACAGGTGCGTGAAGCCCAGGAGGCCGGCGTGCCCGAGGTCGTGCTGACCGGCGTGAATCTGGGTGCCTATGACGGCAAGAGCGCGACCGACGAACATGTCGAGATCGATGAGCTGCTCCAGGCCATCATGGAGCGCACCGAGATTGCCCACGTGCGCATCTCCTCGGTGGAGCCCATGGATATTTCCGAGCGCCTGCTCAAGGTGATGGCTCGCTATCCGAAGCGCATCGCGCCATTTTTGCACCTGCCCGTGCAGTCTGGCTGCACGGCGACGCTGCATCGCATGGGTCGTCCCTATAGTGCCGAGGCCTTTGAGGATACGGTGCGCATGATTCGCACCAACTTGCCCCAGGCGTCTCTTTCGTGCGACGTTATCGTTGGTTTTCCTGGCGAGACGGACGAGGAGTTCGAGGAGTCGCTGGCGCTGTGCCGTCGCGTGGGCTTTTCGCGCATGCACGTATTCCGCTATAGCAAGCGCCCCGGCACCCTCGCTGCCGACATGCCCGACCAGGTACCCCCCGAGGTTATGGCCGAGCGCAGCCGTCGCATGCGCGCGGCGGCTCAGGAGCTCGCGGTTGCCGATGCCCGCCGTCGCGTGGGCACCGTCGAGCGCGCCGTGCTTGAGTACGGTGACAATTTGACGCTCGGCTCGTTCCATCATGCCCGTCTCGATGATACCTGTGGACTCACAGCCCCGTGCCTGCTCGATGTTGCTATCATCGGAGTCGATGATTCCGGCTTGGTCCATGCACGCAGGGAGGTTCATGGAAGCCTCGAAGATTAGACTTACCGTTCCCGAGGGTATCGACCCCTCGCGCGTTTTGGGCGCCGGCGACGGCGTCCTTCGTGCACTCGAGAACTTGGTGCGCGCCCATGTGGTTGCCCGCGGCGACAGCGTTGCCGTGAGCGGCGATCCGGACGAGGTTGAGCTGGTCGCGCGTTTTTTCGAACACGCCTTTCGCGAGGCTGCTGCCGGGCGCACGCTTTCTGACGATGATGTCTCGCGCTGTCTGGCCGTTCTGCGCGACGGCGAGCATGATGCCTCGTCGCTGCGCGATGACGTGCTGCTATCGTATCGCGGTCGCGTCATCCGCCCCAAGACGCTCGGTCAAAAGCGCTATGTGGATGCCATCCGCTCTTCTACCATCACGTTTGGCCTCGGTCCCGCCGGTACCGGTAAAACCTATCTGGCCATGGCACTCGCCGTCGCCGCGCTCAAGCGACATGAGGTAGGCCGCCTGATCCTGACGCGCCCGGTTGTCGAGGCGGGAGAGAACCTGGGCTTTTTGCCCGGCACCCTCGAGGAAAAGATCGACCCGTATATGC
>CAJMNP010000023.1 GCA_905214895.1 uncultured bacterium
TCGCACGGAGAGCACATTAAGTGCTCTCCGGCTCGTGCGGAACTCGCGATCGACCAAAGCCCCCGACGCGCCCTCTTCCTTGTGGCGTTTTAGCCTGCAGCTTGCGAACGTCGCTTTGCTCGTTCGCTTTTTGGTCTGGAGAGCCGGGTGGGCTGATAGAAAAATAGATGTGAGTAGGGGCTCTCCCGTGCATGGACGGGGGAGCCCCTTGTTTCGTTTTGGTTGTTATTGCGACCTAGAGGTGGCTGACGATCAGTTCCATCTTGCCTTCGAGGTCAATGGAGCTAACGGTGCTGGGGGCTAGCAGGTGGCTTCCCTTGTGGACGGGGTCGCCGCAGACGGTGCCTTCGCCGTCGATGACTGACAGGCACATGAAGGGCCAGCGCTGGTCGAGGGTTTTGCTGCCGTCGACGCGAACGCGATCGACGGTGTAGCAGGGGTTGGACTCGAGCTCAGTCACGCCGTCGACCTCGGGCGCGGTCACGGTGCCGTCGGTCGGAGCCTGGACATCAAAATCGATGCAGTCGAGGCTCTGCTCAATGTGCAGAGGGCGCAGCTTGCCGTCGGTGCCGGGGCGGTCGTAGTCGTACAGGCGATAGGTCACATCGCTCGACTGCTGCGTCTCCAAAATGAGCGTGCCGGTCTTGATGGCGTGCACGGTACCGGAATCAATCTGGAAAAAGTCGCCCTTGTGGATCGGCAGCACGTTGAGCATGTCGTCCCAGCGGCCGTCCTTGATCATCAGTGCGGCCTCAGCGCGATCCTTAGCGCGTTGTCCGACGATGATCGTGGCGCCGGGCTCGCAGTCCAGCACATACCAGCACTCGGTCTTGCCCAGGCTGCCGTTCTCGTGCTTCGCAGCGTATTCGTCGTTGGGATGAATCTGGATTGAAAGGTCGTCCTTGGCGTCCAGAATCTTAATGAGCAGCGGGAACTCCTTGCCCTCGCAGTTGCCAAAGAGCTCACGGTGCTCGGCCCACAGCCATGACAGCGTGTGACCGGCGTACGGGCCCTCCGCGATCTGGCAGTCGCCGTTGGGGTGGGCCGAGATGGCCCAGCACTCACCGATGGGGCCCTCGGGAATGTCGTAACCAAATACGGTTTCGAGCTGGCGGCCGCCCCAGATCTTCTCGTGGAAGATCGGCGTCAGTTTAATCAAGTCGGACATGTGCATACTCCCATAAGGTTGTGCGGGTGCCGCGTAAGACAGCTCAAAACGAGCACCCACCGGATTACAAAACTAGGCCAGCGTTACGTTGTGCAGCTCAAAGCGGTCGCCTACGTTGTGCGAGATAGAATATTCAAACGCGGTGCCGCTATCCAAGAAGCCAATCTGGTTGAGTTCGAGCAGGGGAGAGCCGGGTTTGGTATCCAGGCGCTCAGCCTCTTCCTCAGTTGCCGCGACAGCGCGAATGGTGCGATGGAAGCTCGAAATCTTCAGCCCGCATTGCTCGCGGATAAAGCCGTAGACCGATCCGTACAGGTCCTTCTTTTTAAGGCCCGGGATCAGTTCGAGCGGCATATAGGTGTACTCGATGACGATGGGCTTCTCGTCGACCTGGCGCACGCGCACGATGTGATAGGCGAAGTCATCCTCGGCCATTCCCAGCTGGGTCGCAACCTCTGCCGGCGGATTGACGATCGAGAAATCGTAGACCACCGAGGTCACCTTTTCCCCGCGGTGCTCATACGAAAAGCCCTGGGCACGGTCGTTCTTGCCTTGAAAAAACACCTGGCCGGGAAGTCCCGCCGTGTCCTTGACGTAGGTGCCCGATCCGCGCCGGCTGGTAATAAGGCCTTCCTCGGTGATCTGCTCAATCGCTCGTTTGACGGTGATTTTGGAAACGCCATAGAGCTCACAGAACTCAACGACGGTGGGCAACTTATCGCCCGGTTTAAGTGCGCCGTCCTCGATGCTTCGACGGATATCTGCAGCTATCGCCTCGTATTTGGGAATCATGCAATCCTCCCTTCATATTTGCGTCGATATTTAGAAAGTATACCTACTTAGAAAGCATCCATATGGCTTTCATGAAAGAAGTTCGATAAAGAAAAATGAAAAAGACGCTTTACATAGAAAATTAGAGCGCTATAGTTACAGACAACAAGCGAGATGCATTGGCGTTTCCTTGTACTGTTTGGGGACGGCTTTGTTTTGGCGGGTTGGATATCGGTATGACCGGTGCGCGCCCGCGCCGGATAACCTGCCAAAGCAAACCCGTCTCCAACCGGAAGCTCTAGAACACGAAAGCGAGGACTTTGATGGCACAGTATCAGCTGCCCCGTGACTTCTTTTTTGGCGCTGCTATGTCCGGCCCGCAGACTGAGGGTCAGTGGAACCAGGGCGGCAAGCTCGAGAACCTGTGGGACACCTGGTCCATCCAGGATCTGGGTTCGTTCTACAACTGCGTTGGCTCTTATGCCGGCAATGACTTTATGGCCAAGTACCAGGAAGACTTTCGCATTTTGAAGGACTTGGGCCTGAATACCTATCGCACTTCCATCCAGTGGAGTCGTCTGCTCGATGCCGACGGCAACCTTAATGGGGAGGGCGCTGCATGGTATCACGAGCTGTTCCGCGCCTCTCGCGAGGCCGGCCTGGAGCCGTTTGTCAACTTGTACCACTTTGACATGCCCACCTACCTCTTTAACCGCGGCGGCTGGGAGAGCCGTGAGGTCGTCGAGGCTTACGCGCATTACGCCGACGTCGCCTTCCACGAGTTTGGCCAGGAGATTAAGTACTGGTTCACCTTTAACGAGCCCATCGTCGAGCCCGAGCAGCGCTATCAGGAGGGTGTGTGGTTCCCGCAGCTCCACGACTTCAACCGCGCCCGCACCGTGCAGTATCACATCTCGCTGGCGCACGCGCTGGCCGTGGCCAACTATCGTCGCGCCTATGACGAGGGCGCTATTCGCGCCGATGCCAAGATCGGCATGATCAACTGCTTTACCCCGGTCTACACCAAGGAGAACCCCAGCGAGGCAGACCTCGAGGCCGTGCGTATGACCAGCGGCATCAACAACCGCTGGTGGCTTGACCTCATTACCAAGGGCGAGCTCCCTGCCGACGTGCTCGAAAGCCTGGCCGAGGGCGGCGTTAAGCTCCCGTTCCGCGCCGGCGACCAAGAGATTCTTAAGCAGGGTGTTGTCGACTGGCTCGGCTGCAACTACTACCACCCCACGCGCGTTCAGGCGCCGGCGAGCAAGATTGACCAGTACGGCCTGCCGCACTTTGCCGACGAGTACGTGTGGCCCGACGCCGTTATGAACGAGAGCCGCGGCTGGGAGATCTACCCGCAGGGCCTCTACGACTTTGGCATGGACTGCGCCAAGAACTACCCCGATCTTGAGTGGTTCGTTTCCGAGAACGGCATCGGCATCATGGACGAATACAAGAACCGTGACGCCGAAGGAACCATCCAGGATGACTACCGCGTCGACTTTGTACGTCAACACCTGGAGTGGGTTGCCAAGGCAATTGCCGAGGGCGCCAAGTGCCGCGGATACCATTATTGGGCCGTCATCGATAACTGGTCTTGGGCGAACGCCTTTAAGAATCGCTATGGCTTTGTCGAGGTCGATTTGATGGATGGTTATAAGCGCCGTCTTAAGAAGTCGGCGGCCTGGCTCAAACAGGTCGCCACGACCCACGTGGTTGATTAGCGATCGGGCGAACGCCCAGACCGCGCGCCGCCGCGCGCAACACATGGCACATCTGGTGGCAGAGGGCGACAGACCACCGTGCGCATAGGAAAAGGCCGGATTTGAAAGTTAGGAGCAATCATGGCCAGTGACAACGGAAAGAGCTTCCTCGACAAGTTTGCCGAGGTCTCTGCGAAGGTGGGAAACCAGGTTCACCTGCGTTCCCTGCGTGACGCCTTCGCGACCATCACGCCGCTCTATATCCTTGCGGGTATCGCGGTTCTTATTAACAACGTCGTGTTCCCCCTGTTCCCGCTCGATGCGGCGGGCCTTGCCAATCTTCAGACGTGGGGTTCGGCAATTACGCTGGGCACCCTCAACGTCTCTGCCATTATCTTGGCCGGATTGATTGGCTACAGCCTCGCTAAGAACAAGCGTTTCGATAACCCGCTTGCTTGCGTGGTCGTCGCTATCTCTGCTTTCGTCATCATGATGCCGCAGCAGGTCACCGCCACGCTTGCCGCCACGAGCCCGCTGCTCACCGACAAGATCACCTCCGCCGAGGTCACGGGCGCCCTTTCGACTGCCAACACCGGCACCAACGGTCTGTTCTCGGCTATTATCATCGCCCTGCTTTCCGTCTCGCTCTTCATCAAGATTTCTGGCGTCGAGAAGCTCAAGGTTAAGCTGGGCGAGGGCGTGCCTCCCGCGGTCTCCAACTCCTTCAACGTCATGATCCCGATGCTGCTCAACCTCGCGATCTTCGCTCTTGCCGCAGCCCTGCTCGCCGTGTGCGCCGGCACCGATCTGTGCACCATCATCTCCACGTGCATCTCCAACCCGCTCAAGAGCATCATGAACGCCGGTCCGTGGGCTGTTATCCTCATCTACACCCTTGCTAACCTGCTGTTCTGCGTCGGTATTCACCAGTCCACCATCTCTGGCGCTACCGTCGAGCCGATCCTGACCATGCTCATCGTCGACAACATGGCTACCTTTGCCGCCGGTGGCACCATCCAGCCCGATCACTACATGAACATGCAGATCGTTAACAGCTTCGCCCTCATCGGCGGCTCGGGCTGCACCCTCATGCTTCTGCTCGACACGCTCCTGTTCTCCAAGAACAAGGCTTCCGAGACCGTTTCCAAGATGGCTATCCTGCCTGGTCTGTTCAACATCAACGAGCCGGTTATCTACGGTTACCCCATCGTGTACAACCTGCCGCTCATGATTCCGTTTGTCCTTCTTCCCGATCTGTTCATCGGCATCACCTATGGCCTTACCTGCGCAGGCATCATCAGCCCCTGCATCGCCCAGGTGCCCTGGACTATGCCTCCCGTCATCAATGCCCTGCTCGCTACGGGCTTTGACTGGCGCGCCGGCGTGTGGCAGGCTCTCGAGATTGTCATTGGCATGGCCGTCTACCTGCCCTTTATGAAGATTTCCGAGAAGGCAATCGCCAAGCAGGAGGCTCTCGCCGAGTAGAACGCCTAACGTTCGTCCCTTTCACCGCTGCGGGCGCCGGTACGCGGTGCCGGTGCCCGCAGCTCTCTCCCTTGTGTAAAGACGCAGGGGTTGGGCACAATAGCCGCAAGGAATAAAACCAGTCGTCGTCTGCGCGCCGCGCAGTTATAAGGAGGAAACCATGAAGAAGATCATGCTCTGCTGCAATGCCGGTATGTCCACGAGCCTGCTGGTCCAGAAGATGCAGGCCGAGGTTGCAAACCGTGGTCTGGATATCGAGATCGAGGCTCGTCCCATGAACGAGGCCCACGATCACCTGGACGAGTGCGACATGTTGTTGCTTGGCCCGCAGATCGGCTACACCAAGGGCGATTTTGAGAAGGAGGCCGCCGGTCGTTTCCCGGTCGAGGTCATCAACATGGTCGACTATGGCCGCATGAACGCTGCCGGCATCATCGACCACTGCGTCAGCGTGATGGGCTAGGTGCTCCGCATGGAGGATATGAACGAGTTGCAGATGACCTGCTTCGAGATCATCAGCTACGTCGGTACCGCCAAGAGCATGTACATCAATGCCGTGCAAAAGGCCAAGGAGGGCGATTTTGACGCTGCCGAGGAGCTTATCAAGCAGGGCGACGAGGCCTATAACGGTGGCCACGATGTCCATATGGGGCTCCTTAAAAAGGAGGCCAACGGCGAGCGTAACGGCGAGGCCCCGCTGATTCTGCTGCATGCCGAGGACCAGATGGCAGGCACCGAGACCATGCGCGTCATGGCGACGGAGCTCATCGAGATCCACAAGCAGCTGCAGGCACTTAAGGCCTAGTCGGCGTTATCGCCGCGACGGACCGTGCGGTCCAACAGACAACAGAGCCCCTTTGACGGGCGCCGGGAGTCTCCGCCTCCCGGCGCCTTTTTTTGGGGATGGTCTTGCGCGGTCTGTTGAGCGGTCAATTGCGTTTCCCCAGATAAAACCTGCCAAAACAAACCTGTCCCTTTTTGGTAGGTTTTTGCCTTGGGAGCGGTACCATACTGGCAATGTTTAAACGAGAAAGGTGGGCTCCCATGGAACCTAAGCAGTACTACATCGGCATTGACGTCGGCGGCACTTCGGTCAAGGAGGGTCTGTTCGACGAGGACGGCAACCTGCTGGCCAAGGCCAGCGTGCCTACGCCTCCTATCGTTGACGCCGCGGGCTTTGCCGCGGTGACCGAGGCTATCGACCAGGTGGTCGCCAAGGCTCAGATTCCGCGTGCCTTTGTGGCGGGCATTGGTCTGGCCGTTCCGTGCCCCATCCCGGCATCGGGCGATGCCAAGGTCAAGGCCAACATTGCCATTAACCTGCCCGAGCTGAGAGTCGCCATTCAGGAGCACTGCCCCGACGCGGTCGTTAAGTACGAGAACGATGCCAACGCCGCTGCCATGGGCGAGGCCTGGCTCGGCTCTGCCAAGGGCGTGCAGAACGTGGTGATGGTCACCATCGGTACCGGCGTGGGCGGCGGCGTTATCGTTAACGGCGACGTGGTATCGGGTGTTGTGGGCGCCGGCGGCGAGATTGGCCACATGTGCCTGAACCCGGCCGAGGAGCGCACCTGTGGCTGTGGCGGCCATGGCCACCTGGAGCAGTATTCCAGCGCCACCGGCGTGGTGAGCAACTACCTTGCCGAGTGCAAGAAGGCGGGCGTCGAGCCCATCGAGCTCACCGGCCCCTCCGATTCCAAGGACGTGTTCCAGGCCTGCCGCGAGGGTGACAAGCTCGCGCTTGCCGCGGCCGATACCATGGCCGACTATCTCGGCCGCGCACTGGCGCTTATTGCCAACGTGGTTGATCCCGAGATGTTCCTCATCGGCGGCGGCGCCTCCGCCTCGGCCGATGTCTACCTCGACAAGGTTCGCGAGCACTTTAAGCAGTACGCGCTTTCCGCCTCGCGCGAGACACCCATCAATGTCGCTTCGCTCGGAAACGACGCCGGCATCATCGGTGCCGCCTACGTAGCCCTGCGCGCCGCCGGTAAATAGCTGGTGCAAGGGGGACAGGTTACTTTGCACCAACATGGTGCAAAAGGGACAGCCTTGGCCCCCGTGCCTGCCCCAATTTGTGCCGCGGCCCTTCCATCTCATAGGGTTCGGCGTCAGCGTGCTACCATAGCTACGTCCAAGTACACATATCAAGTGGAGGATATCCATGGCAAACGTTCTTGTCTTTGGTCACCAGAACCCCGATAACGACGCCATCATGAGCGCCGTCGTCCTGTCCCAGCTGCTCAACCAGGTTGAGTATGCCGGCAACACCTACGAGGCCTGCGCCCTTGGTCAGCTTCCGGCCGAGTCCGCCAAGCTGCTCGCCGACGCCGGCATCGCCGAGCCCCGCGTGATCGAGTCCGTCGAGGCCGGTCAGCTCGTCGTCCTCACCGACCACAACGAGTCCGCCCAGTCCGTCGCCGGCCTTAAGGACGCCACGGTCTTTGGCGTTGTCGACCATCACCGCATCGGCGACTTCGAGACCGCCGGCCCGCTGCACTACATCTGCCTACCCTGGGGTTCCAGCTGCACCATCGTCACCAAGCTCGCCGGCGTGCTCGGCGTTGAGCTTTCCGATGTCCAGGCCAAGCTGCTGCTCTCGGCCATGATGACCGATACGCTCATGCTCAAGAGCCCCACCACCACCGATGTCGACCGCGCCGTCGCCGCCAAGCTCGGCGAGCAGGTGGGCGTCGACCCGGTCAAGTTTGGCATGGAGGTCTTCCTCACTCGTCCGTCCGGCTCCTTCACCGCAGCCGAGATGGTCGGCAACGACATCAAGATGTTCGAGCCTGCCGGCAAGAAGCTGCTCATCGGCCAGTACGAGACCGTCGACAAGAGCCGTGCGCTTGGCATGATTGACGAGATCCGCGAGGCCATGCGCGCCTACGCCGCCGAGAAGGGTGCTGACGGCATCGTCCTGTGCATCACTGACATCATGGAGGAGGGCTCGCAGGTCCTGCTCGAGGGCGAGACTGAGGCCGCTCAGAAGGGCCTGGGCATTGCCGACGAGCACGACGGCGTCTGGATGCCGGGTGTCCTCTCCCGTAAGAAGCAGGTCGCTGCCCCCATCATGGCCGCCTGCTAGGTTTAGTTGACCAAACGCTACGACCGGATCGCGGACGCCCCGCGCTCCGGTCGTTTTTTGTGCACGGTGCCGCGTCGTCTTTTGGACAGGCGTGCCCGTGCCGTTGAACAAATAATGTTCAACCTGTGGTTCCGCTTTTCGGCCATGCCTGCGTGCTTGTCGTGCAGGGTAGGCTAGATGCAAGCGTAATACGTTAGAGCGCGGCGCCGCCACTTGGGCGGGCCGTGCTTTTTTAAGACGGGAGCTTTCCCGTGAAAGGAGCCGCCCATGGCAGCAACTGAGCAGCTGTTCAACGTTCGTGAGCGCAAGCGTTTTGAGCGCCACGACATTTGGGAGCGCATCGCCGAGAACGGCACGATTTCCGCCGCCGTTATGGTCTTCGCCGCCATCGCCGCCGTCATTTGCGCCAATACCGATGCCTACGAGGCCATCCATCACTTTTTGGAGACCCCGCTGTATGTGGGTCTGGGCAACCTTACGGCCGGTCTCACCGTCGAGCTATTCGTCAACGACTTCCTCATGGCGATTTTCTTTTTGCTGGTGGGCATTGAGCTCAAGTATGAGATGACGGTCGGCGAGCTCAAAAACCCGCGCCAGGCTATGCTTCCCATGCTGGCGGCCGTGGGCGGCGTCGTCGTTCCCGCCTGCATCTACTTGATCTTCAACCATGCTGGCGCCCGCAGCGGTTGGGCCATTCCCATGGCAACCGATATTGCCTTTGCGCTGGGCGTGCTGTCGCTTTTGGGCAATCGCGTGCCCAACGGCGTGCGCGTGTTCTTCTCGACGCTCGCCATCGCCGACGACCTCATCTCCATCGCCGCCATCGCCATCTTCTACGGTCAGAGCCCCAATCCGTTTTGGTTGGGCGCCGCCGCGCTTGTGACCTGCGCGCTCGTGTGGCTCAACAAGACGCAGCACTACCGCCTTGCCCCGTATTCGGTACTGGGTCTGCTGTTGTGGTTCTGCATGTTCAAGAGCGGCGTGCACGCTACGCTTGCTGGTGTCATCTTGGCCTTTACCATCCCGGCCAAGTGCGGTGTCAAGCTCGATAGCCTCACCGATTGGTTGGGCGAGTGCCTGCCGCTGCTCGATGATCGCTACGACGACGAGGCGCACATCCTGGGCCAGCATGACTTTACCGTCTCGACCACCAAGGTCGAGCGCGTCATGCACCGCGTGACCCCGCCGCTCATCCGCATGGAGCGTCTGATCTCCACGCCGGTCAACTTCGTGATCCTGCCGATCTTTGCGTTCGTGAACGCGCAGGTTCGCCTGGTGGGCGTGGACATGAGCACGCTGCTCACCGACCCGGTGACGCTCGGCGTGTACTTTGGCATGCTGCTGGGCAAGCCGATCGGTATCTTTGGCATGACGTTTGCCCTGGTTAAACTCAAGATTTCCGAGTTGCCGCATAATGTCAACTGGCACATGATCGCCGGTGTGGGCATTCTGGGCGGTATCGGCTTTACCATGTCGATTCTCATCAGCGGCCTTGCTTTCCCGACGGCCCAGTTCGAGGTCCTGGCTGCCAAGGCCGCCATCCTTGCCGGTTCGGTCACCGCTGCCGTGCTCGGCATGATCTACATGAGCGTGGTCTGCAAGCACCCCGCGTCCAAAGACGAGTAAAAGCACATACAAGTTTGAAAACGCCGCCTGTGAACATCATCACAAGCGGCGTTTTAGTCATTGGGGACGTTCTTAAATGACTAGGTTTATTCCACGGTGCCGTAGACGGCGCCCCAGCCGTGGGCGGCCAAGGCGGAGTTCAGCTGGTCGCAAAGCGACTGACGGTCGTAATAACCGGGCGGCAAAAGGTTCACGATCTCCATGAGATCGGGCGCCAGGTCCAAGATTTCGGCCTGCATAATCAGATCCAGGCGGTCGATGGCGTGGCGGTCGTAAAACAGTCCGTCGACTAGGCGCTGCAGGTCGCCGAATTCCTCGGCCTGGAACGATCCGTACTCCATAGTGCCTCCTTGGGCGCCCCACGCCGGCATGCGCGGCG
>CAJMNP010000024.1 GCA_905214895.1 uncultured bacterium
GCGCCTATATGCAGCAGGCCTGGCCGCGCGTGTTTGCGGCGGGCGAGGTCGAGCTCATCGACCATTCGCTGCTCGTGACGCTTGCCGGCATCGACCCCGCCCTCAAGCCGGTCATGCTCATGGGCCACATGGACGTGGTTCCCGTGGTGCCGGGCACCGAGACAGACTGGACGCACAATCCCTTTAGCGGGCACGTGGACGACACCTATATTTGGGGTCGCGGCGCCATCGATATGAAAGACCAGGTCGCAGGCATCCTGGAGGCCGTTGAGTATGCGCTGGCGCACGGCTGGCAACACGAACGAACCCTGCTGCTGGCCTTTGGCCAGGATGAGGAGACCACGCAGTGCGGCGCGGGTGCCATTGGCCGCGTGCTCGAGGAGCGCGGCGTTGAGCTTGAGTACCTGATCGACGAGGGTGACTATCGTATCGTTGAGGCTGCCGAGTACGGCGCAGGCGAGGGTTGGCTTATGCATGCCGATCTTGCCGAGAAGGGCTATGCCGATATCGTGCTCAGGACGAAGAGCGAGGGCGGGCATTCTTCCAACCCTTACGGTGGCACGTCGCTCGAAGTGCTCAGCCGCGCTATTGCCGCGATTTGCGATATCGAGTGGCCGGCGCGTGTGACCGATCTGCTTGCCGCGCAGCTCGTCGAGCTGGGGCTTTATACCGCAGACGAGATTGCTGCCAGCAAGGATGCCATCGTGCGCGACTGCCTTGCCAGCAAAAAGCTGTACCCGCTTGTGACCACCACCTGTGCGCCCACGCAGATCGAGGGCGGCAGTACCGGTGCCAACGTAATGCCGCAAGATATGTGGGTCAATATCAACTTCCGCATGCTCGAGGGTACGAGCGTGGCCGATGTCGTGGCCTGCTGCCGCGAGGCCGTTGCCACCGCTGGGCTCGCCGGCCGAGTCGAGGTCGAGCTGGGCCCCGGCAGCTCCGAGCCCTCGCCGTCCCCGCGCGTGGGCGGTCCGGGGCTCGAGGCCGTCCGCGCCATCGCCGCCCGCTATTTCCGTGATCCCAAGCCGACGGAGGAAAACGGATCGTCTGCGGTGGGCCAAGAGCCGATGAGCATCGTGCCCTCGACCGTGATTGGTGCAACCGATGCCGCCAACTACCAGCGCATTTGCCACGAGTGCATCCGCTTCTCCGCCTTTGTGGTCGACGATGACGAATGCGACCGCGGCGTCCACGGCACCAACGAGCGCATCACCCGTCGCGCCTACCTCCAAGGCATCCGCTTCCTCATCGCCCTGCTCCACACGCTCTAGCATGCGACAAAGGGACTGAGCCGATTTCATCGGTAATGAGACAAAAACTGTCATAGAATAAGACTAAGATATCTTAAGAGACATATGCTGGGGTTGGTATTCCTTGAACGACTGCGGGCATGTGCCAGACTGCCTCGGCCCCCGGGGAGCACCCGGGCAGGTCGCCGTGTGACTGGGGAGGAAATTATGCAGGAGCTCAGAGAGACGACGTCTCGACTCGTGAATAATGCTACCGGGGGGGTGTCTAAGCAGGGAACTTCCTGGTGAACACCGGCCGCGCGAGCGGTGGTCCGTCATGTCTTATGGCCGTCGTCGTGGGCTGCGCCCGGTCTCGCCATATGTGATTGTTTTGGCCCTCGCCGTCGCGCTGACGGCGAGTTTCTTCCTGCCGACCCGTGCGGAAGCGGCGTTTTCGGACCACACGGTTACGACGATTTCGCCTTCGGGGACAACAATCAACCTGTTTGATTACTGGGTGAATCCCGATAACCATCTGTCGGTTTCCGGCAACGGCGGCGTCAACGCAAACCACCGGTTCCAGTTTAACGACGGCCAGGGTGGTGAGTCGCTCAACCATTGGACGGGCAACACGAACCCGCAGCCCGGCATTGTCAACAACACGCTTTTAGACGGCTATCCGCAGCTTTCCAAAACCTGGGGCGGCGAGTCCCTCTGCTACCTGTTCGATTCCTCTGCCCAGATCGGCAAGACGTCCCATTTTGGCGTGACGGGCCTCCTCAAGGTTCAGAACGGCTACTACGTCTATGACAGCTCCAAAAACTACGCAGCCTACAACGCTGACAAGAATGCCTTCGACATCTATGACACCTGGGGCATTGACAAAGTGGGCGATTCGTCCCACCAGGGTCAGTTCTTCCCGTTCGACGCGGCAGACAAGGTGCTCAAAGAGGAAAACGGCCGGCTCGTCCAAACCGGCATCAAGGCAGACAACACCGGTGATTCGCGCTACAACGATGGCCGCCCCGTCAACCACCACTTCGGCCTCTCAATGTCCACGCGATTCGTGCAGCCTGCTGGCGGCAAGACGAACGCGGGCGACGACATGGTGTTCGAGTTCGCCGGCGATGATGACGTCTGGGTGTTCATCGACGATGTCCTCGTGGGTGATATCGGCGGTATTCACAACCGCGCGAGTCTGAGCATCAACTTTTGTACGGGCGACATTAAGGTGAACGGTAATAACGACGGCACACTGAAGGACAAGTACCAGAAGGCGAATAAGGACATTTCGGGCTTCAACGACAACACCTTCGCCGACGGCACCAACCACACCCTCAAGTTCTTCTACCTGGAGCGCGGCGCCACCGACTCCAACATGGAGCTCAAGTTCAACCTCGTGACGGTGCCCGAGTCCGACATCATCAAGTTCGACCAGGACGGCAAGTTCGTACAGGGTGCCGAGTTCAAGCTCTATAAGACCGACAAGGACTTCAAGACCGTGGGCGAGCTCATCGGCTCCGGTACCACGGACGAGGCCGGCCACCTAACGCTCACGAACGACGTGGACAACGGCGTCATCAACTTCGACGATCTCTACAACAAGGATCACGACAACAACAAGTACTACCTCCTGAAGGAGACGCGCGTACCCGAGGGATACCGCTCGAGTCTCGCGGCGACGGGTGGTAGCATGCAGCTCGAGTACGTGCCCGCGAGCGCTGAGAACGGCGCGGGCGGCGTCATCATCAACCGCGGCGGTATGGACGCGGGCAGCGTCGTGTGGAAGACCGGTGCGTTCGCCGCCGCGAAGGAGACCATCACCGCGCCGTCGACCGTGTACAAGGCAAATAATGACCTGACGAAGTCCGACAAGACCGTCAATCTGGACTCCGGCATACTGTTCGCTGTGGTGCTCAAGCGCGACAAAAGCGCAGGCACAGGTATCAAAGATCCGAGCAATTGGTGCGCCGTGTCGGGCGACCCATCGACGGGAGCGGGATACACCCTCGCCAAGGAGCCGGGCATGACCGGTGCTATCGAGGCGGCGAAGAAGGACCTGCACGCCTTCACGCTCAACACAAGCGGCCAGTACCAGGTAGAGATTCAAAATCTGCCCGGTGACATCTCCAAGTACTACTACCTGCTGAGCGGTGATGCCCGCAAGGATGCCGAGTACACGGTGGCCATCTACCACACAACGGCGAGCTCGATCGGCGACGCGACGCCTGAGAACACAGTCCACGTGTACAGCGACGACATCGCAGGCGGCACGAACTTCAAGCGGCAGTTCGCCACGCGCCTGCTCGTCACGAACATCCAGAATCGCCTGTTCGTGCAGAAGACCGATACCGAGGGTAAGCCCGTTGACGGGGCGAAGTTCGGCCTTTACAAGTCCACCCAGGTGACTACGGATGCGAACGGCAAGGCCGTGCTCGATGGCGACCAGGCCCCCTACGACACCCTGACGACGAGGTCGGTCGCCAACCCGGTCAAGCTCGAAGGGGCGGGCGTATTCCCGTCTACGAGCGACAGTAGCGAGCCGCTCGTGAAGGGTACCTACTTCCTGAAGGAGGTCTCGGCGCCCAATGGCTTCCTGCTTAATGACAGGCTCATCAAGGTGATTGTGGACGATTACGGCGTCCACGCCGATGCTGGTACAGTTGATGACGGCGTTTCGACGTTCGTGGGCGTGGGCTCGCTCATGAAGAGCCTGGGCCAGTTTGGCGCAGAGGGCGACATTGACAACACGCTCACGTGGATCAAGGGCCAGCGCCAGACGTCCGACGGGACGCTCGACGGCAACGGCAACCTTTCCTGGAACAATGACGCCAAGGGCGGCGAGAATGAGGTACATCTTAAGTACGGCGCCAATGGACGTGTCTACCAGTATGGGCCCACCAAGAAGGACGAACCTTACCGCCTGGAGACCGAGACGGGCTGGATACGTATGGGCATCACGCAGGACGTGTCTGGTGACACTAATGCGAAGGGCGCCCGCGCCGACCTGGGCGACATGAATCTGAACGCCCTGTTTACGGGCGCCACCTGCGTGCGCGTGGCGAACGAACGCGAGGCGAGCTTCGAGGTGATGAAGAAGGTCATGGTGCCAGCGGGCCTGACGGGAAAACCGGACGCGGGGTTCACCTTCAAGTTCACCGTGCCCACGACGGCGGGGAAGACGTACAAGGCCGCGGTGTTTGAGAACGCGGGGACCGCAAGCGAGAAGCAGGTCGGCAAAATGTTCGACCTCGAGAACGGCCGCGAGCAGACCATCACGGCCGACCAGACGATCCGCGTGTACGGTCTCGCCGAGGGTGACCAGTACGCGGTGCAGGAGCTGACCGGCGCAGACAAGATGCCCGCGGGCTATAAGCTGACCGGCCGCAAGCAGGGTGACAAGAATCTGACTGAAGAAGGCGATAGCATCTCGGGCAGGATTGCCCCGCAGAATTCCGACGGCACGGTGGCCAAAGACAACAAGCTGGTGTTCACCAACAGCTACAGCGTGAAGTCTTCGGTGACGCTCACAGGCATCAAGGCGAAGAAGAAGTTCACCGGCCGTGAGTGGACTAGCGCCGACAGCTTCGAGCTTTGCCTGCGCGCCGCCGATGGAACGCCGATGCCTGATGGTGCCACGGCAGCGCCCGTGGCCGGCATGAAGCAGGTCGAGAAGACCGTTACGAGCGCCGAAGAATTTAGCTTCGGAGAGATTAAGTATGAGAAGCCTGGCAAGTACACCTACTACATTGCCGAGACTACGCCCGCCAAGAGCGATCCCAGTTGGCTGGGCGGTGTCAGCTACTCCAGCGCCGAATACAAAGTGACCGTAACGGTGAAGGATGACGGCAAGGGAAATCTGACCGAGCCAGTCGTCAAAATGGAGCAGATCTATAAGGATGATGGCACCGCCACATCTCAGGTGATCGACGATCAGATTGCGGTGATCACGAACACGTACCACCCGAAGGAGACCTCGGTAACGCTCAAGGCGACGAAGCGCTTCACGGGCGGTGAACTCGCGGGGAGTGACTTCACGTTCCAGCTGCTCGACAAGGACGGCAGCGTGGTCCAGACTGTCCAAAACGAGAAGGACGGCAAGGTCGCCTTTGCAGCCATCGACTACGCTACGCCGGGCGACCACGACTACACCATCAAGGAGGTGAAGGGCGCCGACTCGACCGTCGTCTACGACGCGAAGGGCGTGAAGGTCCACGTCAAGGTCACCGACGAAAAGGGCGAGCTGAAGGCGACCGTCACCTACGACGGTGAGAAGGCCGTGCCGACCTTCACCAACACGAAGCCGACGGCGGACGTCACCGTTGAGGCCACGAAAGTTCTCGCGGGCAAGGACCTGACGGCCGATGCGTTCACCTTCGGCTTGTACGACCAGGACGGCAATGAGGACGCTCGCGGCACCAACGATAAGAATGGCAAGGTCAAGCTGACCGTCAAGGGCCTGAACCTGGGCGAGTACGACTACACGCTCAAGGAGGAGAAGGCCGGCCAGTCCGTCGACGGCGTGGCCTACGACGCCAAGGAAGTCAAGGTCCATGTCAAGGTAGAGCAGAACCAGGACGACAACAACAAGACGAAGGTGACCGTCACCTATGACGGTACCGCTACGGCTCCCACCTTCAACAACACCTACACCGCAAAGGGATCCGTGGAGCTGACGGCGACCAAGACCATCAAGGTTGCGGACGGCTTCGATCACACGACGAAGCCTGCGGACGGCGAGTTCACCTTCGACCTGAAGGACGCTGCCGGCAACGTGATCGCCACCGCGAAGAACGATGCAAACGGCAAGGTCTGCTTCACGCGCGAGTTCCAGCTCTCCGACTTGGACGGTGCCGCGAGCAAGGACTTCACCTACACCATCGTGGAGCAGCCGGGCGCGGAGCCGGGCATGGTCTATGACAATCATGCCCTCACCTATACGGTGACGGTCACAGACGGCGGGAACGGAGCACTGAATGCGAAGGCGATCGTGACGAGCGCATCCGGCTCGGATACCTTCACCAACACCTACCAGCCGGCCGCGACCGGTCTGGCCCTCGGTGCGCAGAAGAGCTATGTGAAGAAGGACGACAACACGCCGATCGTCCCCAAGGACGGCGAGTTCACCTTCGATGTGTACGAGGGCAAAATGACTGCTGAGCAGCTTGCCGGGGCCAAGCCCGTCCGGACCGCGACCAACGGCGCGGACGGAAGCGTTAACTTCGACGCCTTCTCCTACGCGAAGCCGGGCACGTACGAGTACACTATCGTGGAGCGGAAGGGTGATCTGGCCTACGTGACCTACGACGACGCGGTGCATCATGCCGTGGTGACGGTTGTGGACAATGCCGGCACGCTGCAGGCGAGCGTCGCCTACGACGGCGCGGACGCCACGAAGCCCACCTTCACCAACACCTACAAGGCGAAGGCGACGAACTCCGGCGCGATCGCCCTCACCAAGAGCGTTGACGTGCACGACGGCAGCTATCAGCTAAAGGCGGGAGACTTCGCCTTCGAGCTGGTGGGGTCTGACGGTACGGTGCTCCAGACCCAGAAGAACGACGCCAAGGGCAAGGTTTACTTTAACGAGCTGACCTTCGACCATGCGGGCACCTTTCCCTTCACGGTCCGTGAGGTGCAGCCGACGGACGGCGCGCCGGGCGTGCCGGGCGTGACCTACACCGGCAAGACGTACACCCTGACCTACGTGGTGAAGGACAACAACGACGGCAAACTGGTGGTAGAGAGCTCTACGGTGAAACCGAGCGAGGGCACCGAGAACGGCGTCACCCCCAATACCATGACGTTTGCGAACAGCTACCAGCCGGGTCAGACCTCCTACCAGATCTCTGGCACCAAGGTGCTTGAGAATGCCGACCCGGCCACCACGCGGACGCCCGCCGATGGCGAGTTCACATTCGCGCTGATTGACGTGGCCACCGGGCAGGAGATCGACCGGACCACGAACGTGGGTAAAGCGTTTACCTTCAAGGCCATCTCGTACACCGCAACTGGTTCGCATGCGTACCAGGTGAAGGAGGTTGCGGGCCAAGATGGCACCATCACTTACAGCGATGCGGTGCTGGACGTAACGGTGAACGTGACCGATGACGGCAGCGGCCAGCTGACCGCGACGGCGAACAAGACGGCTGCGGATCTGACCTTCACCAACACCTACACGCCGACGGCAACGACGGCGACGATTACCGGAACGAAGGCTCTGACCGGCCGCGACCTGGCCGAGGGTGAGTTCTTCTTCGACCTGAAGGACGCCGACGGTAACGTGGTGCAGACGGTGCAGAACGGCGCCGACGGCACGTTCGGCTTCGCGCCGCTGCAGCTGGACAAGGTGGGGACGTACGTCTACACCGTGTCCGAGCGGGCAGGGGCGACGGCGAACGGCGTCACCTACGACACGACGGTCTTTACCGCGACGGTGACGGTGACGGAGAATGCGGAGACGCACGCGCTGGAGGCGCAGGTTGCCTACAGCAAGGGCGGCAAGGCTGCGGATGCGGTGGCGTTCAGCAACAGTTACGCGCCGGCCGCGACTGAGGTGAAGCTGGGGGCCTCCAAGGTGCTGAGCGGCGAGGACCTGAAGGAAGGGCAGTTCTCCTTCCAGCTGAAGGATGCCGACGGCAAGGTGCTGCAGACCGCAAAGAACGCGGCGGACGGCACGGTGGGCTTCGAGGCGATCTCGTACGACAAGCCCGGAACGTACGCCTACAGCATCTCCGAGGTGGACGACGGTCAGAAGAACGTGACGTACGACGCGGCCGAGCACCGGGTAACGGTGACGGTGACGGACGACGGTGCGGGCCATCTGGTGGCGACGGTAACCTATGACGGCGCCGTGGCGCCGGTGTTCAAGAACACGTACACGCCGCCGACCACCCCGCCGACGGAGCCGCCCACCAATCCGCCGAGCAAGTCACCGGTGCCGAAGGAGGAGAAGCCGGGTCTGCCGTATACGGGCGATACCAGCTTGTCGCCGATGGCCCTGGGTGGCATCGCGGGCGGCGCGGTGGTGCTGATCGCCGCAGGCGTTATCCTGCGGCGCCGGAACCGGTAGCTACGGCGGCCGAGAAGGGCTTTGATTGAGGGCGGGTGGTCGCAGGGCGCGGCCGCTCGCCCTTTTTGGTGAAAGGCTATGTTAACCCGCCGTTTGCACGTCCGGCTCCAGATGGAACTCGTACTCCGGCTCCATCATCTTCTTCCGGATCTTTTCGTAGCGCCCGTCGTCGAGCTGCTCGCGCATGAGCGACGTCCTGTCCCCGACGCGTGCGGCCTCGCGCAGCCATCTGAACCACATCAGGCAGCTGTGGAGCCTGCGGGTCGATACGCCCTTGAACCTCTCGAGGAAGTGGCCGAGCGAACCCTGCGCTTCAGCATCCTCTGGACCGTGTCCCGCTCGTACCCGGTGAGCCTGCCGTGGGTCCTCGGGACCGCCCTCGCGGCGCCCTTCCCGCCCTTTCCGGACATGGCGTCCTCCGATCTCCCGGGGCCGGCCGATCCGGCCCTCAGGGTATCGGATTCCCAAATTTATCCGTATATGTGCGGATGAATGCGGGAGGCGTTCGGATGAAGTTGTATTCAAGGAAAGAGACTGACCCTTTGTCGCATTCCGTGCGGGTTATATGCAGGTATGCCTGCGCACGCTATCATGTATGGGTTAGACCGCAACTATGTACCTCATACGCGAAGGGATGCGCATGTATCTGAAGATCGACATGTTCTAGCCGGGCTTACCCCCGCAGTGGCGCCGCGCGCCCCATCAACTCTGCCGATTTTCGCCTTCACGCACATAAAGGAGTCCCGCCATGCGCGACAAGCTCGAAAAGATCATTAAGGCCTACGAGGAGCTCGAGAAGAAGCTTTCCGACCCGGCCGTCGCCTCCGACATCAAGGAGTTCACGCGTCTCAACAAGGAGTACGCACACCAGTCCGACCTCATCGCTGCCTCGCGCGAGTACATCGGCGCGCTCGATGACATCGAGGCCGCCAAGGAGATGCTCCGCGACACCAGCGATGCGGACGAGAAGGAGATGCTCCAGATGGACATCTCCGAAAACGAGGCCAAGCTCCCCCAGCTCGAGGAAGACATTAAGTACATGCTCATCCCGAGTGACCCCAACGACGACAAGAACACCATCGTCGAGATTCGCTCCGCCGCCGGTGGCGACGAGGCGGCCATCTTCGCCGGCGACCTGTACAAGATGTATCAGCGCTTTTGCGAGTCGCGCGGCTGGAAGACTACCGTGCTCGATTCCAGCCCCAGCGAGGCCGGCGGCTTTAAGTCCATTGAGTTCAAGGTCGAGGGCGACCGCGTCTACTCCGTTATGAAGTACGAGTCCGGCGTGCACCGTGTCCAGCGCGTCCCTAAGACCGAGTCCCAGGGCCGCATCCAGACCTCCACGGCTACCGTCGCCGTGCTTCCCGAGGCCGAGGAAATCGACGTCCAGATCAACCAGTCCGACCTGCGCATCGACACCTACTGCGCCTCCGGCCCTGGCGGTCAGTGCGTTAACACCACCTACTCCGCCGTGCGCATCACCCACCTGCCCACCAACACCGTGGTGCAGTCGCAGGAGCAACGTTCCCAGATCCAGAACCGCGAGGTCTGCATGCAGATGCTGCGTGCCCGTCTGTACGAGATGGAACTCGAGAAGCAGCAGGCCGAGCTCGGTGCCGAGCGCCAAAGCCAGATCGGCCACGGTAACCGTTCCGAGAAGATCCGCACCTACAACCAGCCCCAGGACCGCGTGACCGATCACCGCATCGGTTTCAACTCCACCTACAACGGCGTCCTTCTGGGCGATCAGCTTGGCACCGTCATCGAGGCGCTCGCCGCCGCCGAGCGAGCCGAGAAGCTGGCACAGGCCGTGTAGGTTCCGCCGTTCTACCGAACGGCGGATCAGCCGACGCTGCAAACGCCCCTAAGCGGCAATCTGACGTTCAATCGTCGGTCGCGTAC
>CAJMNP010000025.1 GCA_905214895.1 uncultured bacterium
CCGGGAGGCCGGCGAGGGGCGTCGCGAGGGCGCAGGCGACGAGCGCCCACCCGAGGATGGGGTGGCCGCCCCGCCCCCGCCTTCCTGCGCGGCCTCCCCGCAGCGAATCCACGGGCCTCACCCGTGCGGCGCGCACGGCGGCCGCGACGGAGCCGAGCATGCAGGTCGCGACGCTGAGTGCGAAGGAGAGGGCCCACGCGGCCGGGGAGGCGGAGAACGGCGGAGGCGTGAAGGAGCCGAGGCCGCCGCTGAAGCTCTCCGCCGCCATGCCGTCAAACGCGGGGACGAGCAGGGCGGAGAGCGGCACGGACGCGAGGCTCCCCGCGAGCGAGCCGACCGCCGAGGCGATGCCCACGAGCAGCAGGGCGGCGCGCCCCGCCTGCCCCGGCGTGGCGCCCATGAGCCGCCAGAGCGCGAACGTCGGGCGGCAGCGCTCCACCGTCGCGGCGCCCACCGCCGAGAGCGAGAAGAGGGCAAGCAGTGCCACCTCGGCGTACACGGTGACCGAGACCGCCTGGAACTCGAAGGCGGAGAGCCCCGCCGCGCCGGCGGCCGCGCCGAAGGCTTTCGACGACGTCCAGGCGAACTGGTTCGCGCACACGCCCACGAGGGCGGAGGTCGCGGCGATCACGAGCACGATCGGGACCCAGCTTGCGAGGTCCTCGCGGAATATCCTGAGCGCGTACCTACCCACGGCCGATCGCCCCTTCCCGCGTGCCGGCGAGCACCTGCTCGGGCGTGCAGTGGCCGGCCACGCGCGTCACCAGCCCGTCGCGGACGAACGCCACGCGGTCGGCCGTCGCCGCGGCGTCCACGTCGTGCGTGACCATGACCACGGTCGTGCCGGCGTCTGCCATCTCACGCAGGACGCCCAGGACGAGCGCGGTGTTCCTCGTGTCCAGGGCCCCCGTCGGCTCGTCGGCGAAGAGCACCGCCGGGCGGGAGAGCAGGGCGCGCACCAGGGCGGCGCGCTGCTGCTCGCCGCCGGACAGCCCTCCCGCGGGCGCCTTCGCGCGGTCGGCGAGGCCGAAGCGCCCGAGCAGGTCGCGGAGCCTCCCGCGGTCGACCTTCCCCCGCGCGAGGGCGATCGGCAGGGTCGCGTTCTCCTCCACCGTGAGGTAGGGGACGAGGTTGTAGCTCTGGAACACGAACGCCGCAGCCTGTCGCAGGAAGCGGGTGCGGACGCCCTCGCCCATGGCGTACAGGTCGCGGCCCGCGACCAGCACACGACCCTCGTCCGGGGCGTCCAGCCCGCTCATGCAGTACAGGAGGCTCGTCTTGCCCGCCCCCGACGGCCCCACGATCGCCGTGAGACCGCCCGCGGCCGCGAGCGAGCAGCCCCTGAGGACCGGGACGCGCTCCTCGCCCGTGTCGGCCCAGCGCTTGACGCCCTCGGCCCTCACCTCCGCCGCAGCCATGCGCGGCACCTCCCTTCGGGCGGGCGCTCCGCGCCCACCGACTCGTCCGTTCGACGCCACCCATGGAACCACCGCCCGTGCGCCCCGACGCCGCGCGCCAGTCGGTTGCCATCTCCAGATGGCAGTCTCGGTCTCGGTTCTGGTGCCACCACACCAGCGTGGGTGGGGGATACAGTTGCAAGTGGAGGTCATAAGCTGCGTCGAGGAAGGAGCCGGAAAATGAATCGCGCCGCATCTCCCTCGATTCTGAGAGCTTCTAGATTACAATGTTAAAAATTTGCATTAGATGAAGATCTTTCACATGGAGGCGTGATGATTATCCGTCAAAAGTACCTTGACCAGCTTCTCGCCTTTCGGGATCGAGACCTCGTCAAGGTCGTTACGGGGGTTCGTCGTTGCGGGAAGTCGACCCTTCTGGACATGATGCGCGAGCATCTGGCAAGGGAGGGCGTTTCCCGGGAGCGACTTCTCACGTTCAAGATGGAGTCCATGGAGTTTGATGGCTTGGATAATCGTGGGCTTTACCAGCTTGTTCGCAAACGGACAGAGGGAATCGTCCATCCCTATCTCTTTTTTGACGAGCTCCAAGAGATCGAGGGTTGGGAGCGCGCGATTAATTCCCTGCACGTTGACCTTGATTGCGATATGTATATCACGGGGTCCAACGCCTATCTGCTGTCGAGCGAGCTTGCCACGCTGCTCTCGGGGCGTTATGTGGAGGTCGAGATGCTGCCGCTCGTCTTCTCGGAGTTTCTCGATTTCCAGGGAGCGTCACTGTCCTCTCGCGCTGCGGCTGGGATGGATGTCTTCGAGTTGCCGGATGGCTCGCTTAGCACGGCGGTTGGCCTGTTTGATCATTATCGTCGCTACGGCGGGCTGCCGTACCTATCCTTGGGTACGCTAGACGGGGCGGTTCATAAGGCCTATTGCAGGTCACTGTACGAGACGGTCGTCATCCGGGATATTCTCGAGCGCGATCGCAGGCGTGGCCGCAGGCAGCTCACAAGCCCTGATTTGCTGGAGCGGACATGCCGCTTCCTTGCAGACAATATCGGTAACGAGAATTCTGTCAACAGTATTGCCGGAGCGTTGCGGGCTGACGGCGTCGAGGCTGCGAACGGTACTGTTGACGCATACATGGGGGCGCTTGATGAGGCGTATCTCTTCTATCCTGTTCGGCGCTATGACATCAAGGGCAAGGATCTCCTGAAGACGGGGGGAAAGCGTTACATCGTGGACACGGGAATCCGCAACTATCTGCAGGGCTACCGTGATTCCGATCAGGGGCGTGTTTTTGAGAACATGGTCTATTTGCAACTTCGCTACGAGGGCTTTGAGGTGAGCGTTGGAAAGCTGCGCTCAGGTGAGGTGGACTTTGTAGCGTCGAGGTCAGACGGGCGTGCGTACATTCAGGTAACCGAGGATATGACTGACTCGGCGACCATGGAGCGTGAGCTCAAGCCGCTGCGCGTCATACGGGATGCATATCCGAAATTCGTTATTGCTGCCCGGGGGAGTTATCCAAGGGAGATTGACGGGATTCGTATCTTAGGGGTTGCTGACTTCTTTTTACATGGAAGACCGCTGTTAGTGTAGAAGGAGTTCTTCATCCATGTATGTTATTACAATAGTTTATTAAAGAGAAGATGAACGATAGATTATTTCGGGCATTGTTCCTGTCGGCAGTAGTCTTTGCGTTAATGGCTTCATTTTCATGTCCCCTTTCGATTCTGAGACCATTTTTCGGCCTATTTGTTTCAGCATCTCTTTATTTTGTTCCCGTATGGTTGCCATCGAAGTTTCAAATTCGCGAACAGCGAGAGACTAAGATAGGAGTCCATCCAATCGCATGGGCAATCTGGCAATCTGGCTACTGCTTTATAACAATAATGTATCTTCTGATAATCATAAACACTAGTCACACTGGAATCCCAGTATGGTCATTTGCTTTTCAAGCGGTAGTGGGCAGCGGATATTTAGTTAGCTATGGAGATAAATTCATTATAGAGAATCGTCTCTCGGATTCGATGCCAAAGGCTCAGTACAACTACGCGCACGCATTAATGCTATTAACGTTACTATGCTTATCTTTAATAATGGAATCGGGTCTCTTCCCGGAATCAGCGTTAACCGATACTGTGGCGACATCCCTTGAGTATTCTGAAATTGGCGAAGCGATTGGCTTGGTGCTTTTAGAGCGAAAGCTACTGAAGAAAACTCATGGCTCAATTTGAATGGGATAGAGATTCTGAGTTGCCCACACTCAGTTTCATAATGGTTACTCAAGATACTGACGCTTCAGATTGAATGCTTGGGTCCTTTTTAGAAAGGCCCCATGGCAACACGGTTGCCATGGGGCCCGTTTTTTCAACTGGACGCCCTAGCTCGAGAACGTCACCTCCCCGCCGCCCTGGAGCTGGTCCTCGGGCACCTGCTTGGCGTCGGGCGGCATCTGCCCGGAGTCGGGGCCGCCGCCGACGGACTGGGAGTCGGTCACCTGCCCGCCGTCCGATTCCGCAGCGCCCCGGCTCGTGATGAGCCAGCCCGCGGCGACGCCGCCCGCGACCAGCGCCTGTTTGCATTTGAGCCCTGTCGAAACCGTGGACACCTGATAATTTGGACGGCAGAGGAACCTGCCCCGTAGGAGGGCGTGGCCATGGGAGCCGAGCCTGGGACCAAGTACGAGTAGTTCCCCAAGGACTACCGGGACGAGACGGCCGACTACGTCATCGCGGCGGGGCGGCCCGTCAGGGAGGTCGCCCGAGAGCTCGGCATGGCGGGGAGCACCCTGGGCGACTGGGTGAGGAGGAGGCGCGAGCTCTCCGGCGGCGGGCCCGCGGCCGCCCCGCCGTCCTCGCCAGCATGTGCCTCATGATGGGTGCGATTGGCTCCTCCGTCTACGACGACCAGAACGGATGGGGCTCTTATCGCCTCACCCTTCCCGTCTCGAAGCGCGACGTCGTCCTGAGCCGCTACGCCGCCATCGCGACGCTCGGCCTCATCGGCTCGGCGGTCGGATTCGCCGCATCGCTTGCGGTCATGGGGCTCGCGTCCGCCGTGGAGCTGCCGGGATGCCTCTCCGAGCTCCTCGCGTTCAGCGGGGAGAGGGTCGCCGGCATGGCCTTCGCCACCGCAGTCTGCTGCTTGATCGGCTCCGCCGTCGCGTCCGTCGTGACGCCGGTGTACTTCAAGTTCGGCCAGACCAAGGCGACCCAGCTCCTGCCAACCGTCACCGTCGGCCTGTTCGTGGTCGCCCCCATGCTCCTCGGGAACTCGGGGATTCTCGGAGGCGGCGCGCTCGGGCTCGTGGCGGACCTCCTCGCGTCCGTCGAGACCCCCGTTGGGTTCGCGGCCTCGATGGCGGCGCTGCTCGCGGCCTCGCTTCTGATGCTGGCCGCCTCCGCCGTCGTCTCTCTCGGGCTGTACGGAAGGCGCGAACTGTAGGCCGAGCCGCCAGCCGACGCCCCGGCGCGGGCCCGCTTTGCCACGATGCGGGAGCCGCCCCGGCGGCGGGCGGTTGACGATGTGTTTACAATTGCGGCCTATATTCGGGCAGAAGGATGCGATTCGGCGGATTAAGGCCAGTTGGAAGAGGGGGGGGCGTGGGCCGGAAGGGCGCGTCGCCCGTGCTGCTTTGCGTCGAATCCGGAACGGGCGGGGGAGACGCACCGATCTCCCTTTCCAGCCCGACGGACGATGTGCGGGACGGGACGATACTCGATGCCTCGTGGACAACAAGCGTTTCTGAGTTCAGATTCACTGATTTTTAGTGCGCAAAAGCGCTCTTTATTGACGGTCGCGCTCTCCTTTAGCGCGGTGAACGTTTATTGGACGGGGCGAGGGCATGCGCGGCGAGGAGCTTTTCACGCTCGAGGCGGCGGCATACGTGTTCCTGCAGGAGGCCTGCCGCGGCCGTCTGGCGGCGGAGGGCGCCATGCGGGTCCTGTCCAGGTGCGTGCTGGACACTTGCGTCGCTCAGCTCCAGCCTTTGAGCAACCAGTCCACCAGGTTCTCGATGCGCACGCCTTGCTCGGTGGTGCCGAGCCGCAGGCGATCGGTGGTGAGCACCAGCTTGGGGAAGGCATCGTTTACGAGGGAAAAAGGCGCCAGTTCGCGCTCGTATGTCTCGGGGCTTGCAAGCGTTTCGGTCACCTGGATGTAGAGGCGCTCGTCGTGCTTGTCGGCCACGAAGTCTACCTCGCCTTTAAGCAGTGCGCCCACGGTCACGTTGTAGCCACGGCGCACGAGCTCGTTGAATACCACGCACTCGAGCTGAGCGCCCAGGCCCTTTGGGGCATAGTTGCTAGCTAGATTGCGCAAGCCGGTGTCGATGGGATAGAACTTGCGCTGGGGTCTAAGCACCTGCTTGCCGGCGATGCCGTTCTGTTCGCATTCGCTCAGGATGTAGGCGCTTTCGAGGGCTTTGAGGTAGTTCTCGACCGTCTTGTCGCGGCGCTCCTCATCAGGGCCATCGGCAAGCAGCTCATTTGCGTGCACGTGAACCACGGCCTTATGCGCAAGGGCGAGAGCGAGCAGGTCGTCGACGTCTTTAAGAACCAGATGGATGCGAATCTGGTCTACGTGGACGCGACCGACCGCTTCCTCGACAAGCTCGTCGACGTCGCCGAGCCCGAGGCCAAGCGTAAGATTATCGGCGCCGAGTTCATTCGCGTGTTTGAGGAAGAGGCCCGAAAGGTGGGCGATGAGGTCAGCTTCCTCGCTCAGGGCACCATCTATCCCGACATCCTGGAGTCGCAGGACGGCGTGAAGGCCCATCACAACGTGGGCGGTCTGCCCGAGGACCTGCAGTTTGAGCTCTGCGAGCCCGTTAAGCTGCTGTACAAGGACGAGGTGCGCGTCGTGGGCCGCGAACTCGGTCTGCCCGAGAACATGGTTGAGCGCCAGCCGTTCCCCGGCCCCGGCCTGGGTGTCCGCTGCCTCGGTGTCATCACCCGCGACCGTCTTGAGGCGCTGCGCGAGGCCGACGCCATCGTGCGTGAGGAGATCGACAAGGCCGGCTTGACCATTTGGCAGTACTTTGCCGTCGTGCCCGATTTCCGCGCCACCGGCGTGCGCGAGGGCAAGCGCGCCTACGACTGGCCCTGCATCATCCGCTGCATCAACACCGTCGATGTCATGACCGCCGAGGTGCCCGAGCTCGACTGGGCGCTGCTCAAGCGCATCACCGCCCGCGTTACCGCCGAAGTCCCCGGCATCTGCCGCGTTTGCTACGACCTGACCCCCAAGCCCGTCGGCACGGTGGAGTGGAAGCAAACCACCAGTTCAGAGGCACTTTTTATATTAGTTTGCTCCTTTGAACTTCTTTGTAAATAGGTGTACTTTTCTGACACGATGTTTTTAACGCATTGGGATTTCTCTCACTTTGCAAAGAGGCGATTCAATGGCTTAGCGATGCATCGCTAAGCCATTTTCGCTTGTTGGTGTTGCAATTCGTCTCCTTGTGTTGCTTTAGTTAATCATACTTGCCCACAGTCGATACATTCGTTTCCTAGAATTACTCGCTGGCAGAATTTCAGGTGGTTTGCGGGTGATGATGCATTATCCCAGCTTGTTCGTGGTTCAAACCTATATTCAATACGCGCGCTACAATTCAATACGCATGCTATAATCTGAGCATCATTCAATCAGCGGAGCCTTTGCCATGCGACGCTTCGAGTTAGGTTAGGTTAGATGAAGAACTAGCGATGCCCACTAAGGGTGCCCAAACGACCATTTTGTACGCTCGGTCGCGCGCTAGGGTGCCGCGTCGCTTCAGTATCTTCTCGTCTTGATTCCACAGCTCGCGTGCCTAACCCCTGCGCGGCCTCCTTTCGAAGGAGCTCGCCATGCAGTTGAATCTCACAAACATTAGTTACACCTATCCCGGTGCGGTCTCTCCCGCTGTAAGGGATGTCAGCGTCACGTTTTCCTCAGGATGGACTGCCGTGATCGGTGACAACGGATGCGGGAAGAGCACGCTAGCGAGAATCGCCACGCGCCTTATCGAGCCCGATTCCGGAACGGTGGGCCCGAAGCTGTTCTCCGTGTACTGCCAGCAGGATTCTTCGCTCGAACCTGGGAACCTCATCGACTTCGCGTCAGACTGGAACCAAGAAGCGCAGCGTGCAAGGGCGCTTCTGCATATCGGAGACGATTGGCCCTGGCGCTACGACACGCTCTCAGGCGGCCAGCAGAAACGACTCCAGATCGCATGCGCGCTCTATGCTCGCCCCGACGTGCTCGTCATGGATGAGCCGACGAACGATCTTGATGCCCCGACGCGTGAAATCGTGAGCGAGGCGCTAGCCTCATTCGATGGAGTCGGCATCCTCATCTCCCATGACAGGGAATTGCTCGATGGCCTCGTCGATCAGAGCCTCCTGTGCGACGGCGCACGCTGGATCATGCGCCCGGGCGGTTATTCGAAGGCGAGCGATCAGGCGGCAAGCGAACGTGCCACCGCGCTGCACGACCGAGAGAAGGCTATGCGCGAAGTGAAGCGGCTGAAGGCGGAGGCGCAGCGCAGGAGCGAGGAGGCGGCACGTCAGAAGGGCAAGCGCAGCAAGCGCGGTCTGGACAAGAGAGATAGCGACGGGCGCGCGCGGATCGGGCGCGCCATAGTCTCTGGGAAGGACGGTGTAGCCGGTAAACTATCAGCCGCCATGGATGAACGTCTTGCGAGAGCGGAGTCGACGCTATCGGAGAACTCTGTGCCGAAGCGCTACGACCACTGCATTAGCGATTTCGGAGAAGCCGCCAGATCGAGTATCGTTGCGCGCGTTGGTCCTACTCGGCTCTTAGCGGGCGAGTTCTGCTTGAATGTGCCTCAGCTCTGGGTCTCTCCAACAGACCATGTGGTGTTGACCGGAGCAAATGGGACGGGCAAGAGTCTATTGGTGCGTGCCATCATCGATTCCGTCCCCGAGAATATAAAGGTTGCCTATGTTCCTCAGGTTGTTGCGTCGGTCGAGCGAGAGCGTGCCCTTGAGCAGCTGCGCAAGCATACGCAAGAGCAAAAGGGGCGTATCCTGTCCATCGTGGCACGCCTGAACTCCGACCCCGATAGACTGCTCGATGGCGACGACCTGAGCCCCGGTGAGCTCCGAAAGCTGATGCTCGCGGAGAAGCTGGTTGCGGAACCCAACTTCCTCGTGCTCGACGAGCCGACCAATCACCTCGATATCGGCTCGATAGAGGCATTGCAGAGACTGCTCGTTGGATTCCCCGGGGCGATCCTTCTGGTCACGCACGATATCCGGTTGGCGGAAGCTGTAGGGCAAACGAGATGGCTGATCGAACAGCTCGTTGATGGTCACGCGCTAAGAGTTGGATGAATTGGAGCGAGTGGCTTGTCAATGATGACGGTTCGATTTTGATCAGAATTCAACTGATTTCACGTCATTTTGTGGCTTTGATTCTGTACTCACTTTGTACTGCAGGTAATTATGGCTTTAGAGATCCTGCGATTCCTCTCCAAGCCACCGATGCGCCAGAGCAGCCATCCAAAAAGCGCCACCGCATTCTCTGGGGCTTCCTCTACGTGGGGATATTCATTGCCGTCTTCACGCTTTCGGCGGCCATCAAGCTGGTGAGCAATCCCCTCGGCGACGATTTCTCCGTCGTTTGGAACGACTCGGTGGGAACGGTTTATGCCGACATCCCCTACGGCGACGGCGACGCGAACAAGTTCGACCTCTATGTACCCGCCGACCGGTCGCGGCAGCACTACGGGTTGGTCGTGTACCTGCACTCCGGCGGGTTCACCAGCGGTGACAAGGCCGACGACGCGCGGACCCTCCATTGGCTCTGCGCTCAGGGCTACGTGGCTGCGGGTATCAACTACACGCTTTTCAGCGAGCAGCACCCCGGGGCGAACATCCTCACGCAGTCTCTGGAAATCAAGAGAGCATGGACGCGGTGGTCGCCGAGGCGGCCAAGCTGGGCTACCCCGTGAACGAGATGGCCATCGGGGGCGGATCGGCCGGCGGGTGCCTCGCCCTGCTGTACGCTTACCGCGACACTGCGGAATCGCCGGTGCCGGTGAGGTTCGTGTTCGAAGCCGTGGGGCCTTCCAGCTTCTACCCCGAGGACTGGGACAACTACGGGCTGGACAAGCCGGAAGCCCAAGCAGAAGCGGCGGGCCTGTTCGGCGTTATGACGGGTGCCAAGCTCACGCCGGACATGTTCGGTACGCCCGCCTACGACGCCGCCGTCAAGGACGCCTCGGCGCTTCTCTGGGTGACGAAGGACGCGGTACCCACGGTCATGGCCTACTGCACTCACGACACTATGCAGCCCTTCAAGGCATCGGTACGCCTCGATAGGGCGCTTACCGAAAACGGCGTCCCCCACGACTGCTTTGTGGCGGAGCACTCGGGTCACGGGCTCCAGAACGACAGCGCAGTCTATCGGCAATATCTCGAAACGGTGCTGGAGTACCTAAAGACCTACATGCCCCCGGAATCCTGGCTGGCTTTGAGTCCGTCAAAGAGGCGTGCATCTAGGAATTGAAGTTAAATTAGATGCTAAAAATTTGTAATTAAGAAGGAGTGATTA
>CAJMNP010000026.1 GCA_905214895.1 uncultured bacterium
TGGGCAACCTGGTCGCCTGGATCTTCGCCCCGCTCGGCTTTAGCACCTGGCAGGCAACTGCGCTGACCGTCTCGGGCCTTGTCGCTAAGGAGAACGTCGTCGCCACCGCCGGTTCGCTGCTGTCCGTCGCCGACGCCGGCGAGACCGACCCGAGCCTGTGGACCGCGTTCGCCGGCATGTTCCCGACTATGGGCGCTTGCGTTGCCTTTGGTGCGTTCAACCTGCTGTGCGCTCCGTGCTTTGCCGCCATGGGCACTATCCGCAACCAGATGGATTCCGGCAAGTGGACCGCCATCGCGATCGGTTACGAGTGCGCCTTTGCTTGGGTCATTGGTCTGTTCATCAACCAGTTCTACAACCTGTTCGTTCTTGGACAGTTTGGTATCTGGACGGTTGTGGCCATCGTGCTGCTGGTTGCGATGCTCTTCCAGATCTTCCGTCCCATGCCTAAACATGCTTGGACCGACGAGGACGAGACCAACACTGCTTCCGCCGCAGTTTCCGCTTAAGTCCGAATAAGGATTAGCCCCTTTCCATGAGCCCGGGTGTCCCAGCGACACTCGGGCTTTTTGGTGCAATGGGGGACAGATTGCTTTGCTCCAGAAGTAAGATGTGGCGTTTCCGCAGATAAAACCGACCAAAACAAACCTGTCCCTTTTTGGCAGGTGGAAGATGGGGTAAAGTAAGTGGTGGTTAACTAGAGGAGGCTTACTATGGCACCTATCGATATTGTTGTGTTGGCTGTTATCGGCATTGCGTTTGTCGCCGTGTGCGTGCGTATCTACCGAAAGGGCACCTGCGCCGACTGCGCCCAGGGTGGCGTTTGTACGGGGCATTGCTCCAACAAAAAGACCTGCGCCGCACTTAAGGGCGTAGACAAAATCGCCGAAGACTTGGGCCGCGGTATCAAATAAAGGTCCAGGCACCCAAGCGCCTCGCGAGCATCCGTTCGCGGGGCGCTTTGCACATTTGGGGGAGAGTGTGGCGAGTTGAAGAGTATTTTTGGGTATCGCTAACTATGTGGTCAACGGCCCGCTCACCGTGGTCCATGCCGTAGCGAGCGCCAATCTCGCCGTCGAAGGCATGACCAACTACCTGGACCTCTAACTCCATCCCGCCCATCAGTTGCGGTGAAATACAGACTGTTTTGGCCGTCAAAGGCCTTATCTACTCCGTATTCCACCGCAACTTTTTTGTGGGGTGGGCTAGAGACGCTGCATGCGGTACCCGACACCCATGTGCGTCTGAATCATCTTGGGGTGAGAGGGGTCTGCCTCGATCTTCTTGCGCAGGGTGCGCATGAACACGCGCAGGCTCGCCAGATCGCTGTCCCAGCTCGTGCCCCATATCTCGCGGGTGATGAAGGTGTGGGTGAGCACCTTGTCGACGTTTTTCGCCAGAAGGACGAGCAATTTGTACTCGGTTGGGGTGAGCGAGAGCTCGCGTCCGTCTTTCGTCGCGTATCCCGCGGCGTAGTCGATATGCAGCGGACCGTTGTCGAACGTGCTCGCTTCTGTCGATTCGCTTGACGCCATCGAGGAGCGCCTCAAATTCGCACGGACGCGCGCGAGCAACTCATCCACAGAAAAGGGCTTGGTGAGGTAGTCGTCTGCCCCTGCGTCAAGTGCTGCAATCTTGTCGGAATCTTCGGTGCGCGCCGAAATGACGATAATGGGGACTGCCGACCAGCTTCGGATCTTCGTGATGACCTCGATACCGTCAATGTCGGGAAGGCCGAGGTCGAGCATGATGAGGCTGGGGCCGTGCGACACCGCATCCATGATGGCGGCCTGGCCGTTGCAAACCTTGCTCACGACATAGCCGTGGAGGTCAAGCGCGGTCGAAACGAGGTTTTGAACGGTCAGGTCATCTTCGACCAGGAGGATGCGTGGCTTAGCGGCATTATTCATGAATCTCGATCTCCTCGGCGGGCAGGGTAAAACGGAAGACGGCCCCATGGGGGTGGTTGTCGCGAGCTTCGATGACGCCGCCATGCGCCTCCACGATGGAGCGGCAGAGCGACAGCCCAAGGCCGATGCTTCGACGCGAATCCACGGGCCGCGTATTGCGTGAGGTGAAGAAGCGCTCAAAGATATGAGGCTTGTCGCAGTCTGCCACACCCGGCCCATCGTCTGCGACGTCCACCACGACGAACGCACCCTCGCGACGTGCGCTGATGGTGACAGTCGAGTCCTCGGGCGTGTATCTGAAGGCGTTCATGATGAGATTCGTAAGCACCTGCATGATGAGATGGACGTCGATGCGTACCAGCAGGATGTCGTCAGTGTGCTCGATGGTGACGGTACGTCCATGCGATGCTTGGGCGACATGGCTGAGGGCGGCCTCGATGACCTCGTCGATGAGCTCGGATGTGAAGTTGAGGCAAATGGTGCCATCCTCGACGCGTGTGATGGCGAGGAGGTTCTCCACGGTATCGATAAGCCAGAGGGAGTCGTCGTAGATGGCATCGGCAAGATCGCAGCGTTGTTCGAGGCTGAGCTTCTCGTCGCTCTTCCGAAGGATTGCCGCAGATCCGGATATAGCCGTGAGTGGTGTCCTCAAATCGTGGCCGATGGAGCGCAAAAGGTTGGCGCGCAGCTGCTCGTTTTTCGCCAAGACCGCAGCCTCTTCGCGCTCTTGCGCCGCCCGGTCGCTTTCGAGCGCCAAGGCGCATTCGCCTACGATAGATAGGACGATCGAATGCTCGAAGGCTTCGATCTCGCGCCCCTCCAGGTCGATGCCGATGACACCGAATACCTTGTCGCCGGTGCGAACCGCGAGGTAGAGGCAGCGCGCCTCGGGCAGGGTCCGCGTGCTTGCGCCCGCGCGTTTGTTGTTGGTGTAGGTCCAGGTTGCAACAGCGCGCTCGTAGTCGGTGAGCAGCGACGCGGATCGGTTTTCGGTGCCAGCGGACTCATAGAGCGTCTTGCCGAGCGTGCCGTGTTCGGCGGTGTAGAAGACCACGTCGAGTTTTAGCAGTTTGATGAGTTGGTTCATGGCGACGCGGGCACACTCCTCCGCGCTATGGGCTTGCTGCAAGAGCTGGTTCGTTTCGAGGAGTACGCGCGTTTTGAATGCGTTCTCGGCGGAGGTACGGGCGTTGTCGGCGATGCGCGCAGTTAACTCGCCGGCGACCATAGCGGTAGCGAACATGATGCCGAACGTGACCAGATAGCTTCGGTCGTAGCTGGCGAGCGAAAACAGAGGCGTTACGAAGCAGAAGTTGTAAAGCACTACAGAGAGCACGCTCGATACGATCGTGCAGATACGCCCCGTCGTGGTGACGGCGGTCAGCAGGGCCGTGAGGATATAGAGGGATATGATGCTGGAATCGGCAAATCCCAGATGGCGGAAAGCCGTGCCGATCGCTGTGGCGACAAGAGAGAGGGCCAGCGTGCGAAGCACGTTTCGGCTGCTGGGCGGCTGCAGGGCGAGCGCATGGCGGCGTCCTTTGGGTCGGGAGGGCGGAGTCGACTGGTCTGGAATGATGTAAATGTCGAGGTTCGGGGCGAATGTTATGAGCTGTTCTACGAGAGATTTGCGGCCAAAGAGGGCCTGACGGACGCTGCTGTGCTCGCCCGTGCGCCCCATGACGATCTTCGAAATACCCGACAGGCGTGCGAACTCGGAGATCTGAAACGCGACGTCGTCGCCATAGACGGTTTCCATATGTGCTCCGAGCTGCTCGGCTAGGGCGATATTGTCTGCAAGCTTGGCGCGCTCATCATCGCTCATGGCTTGCGTGCGCGGGCTCTCTACGAACAGGGCGACGAGCTCGCTGCGAAACGCTTTCGCCATGCGTGCGGCGGCACGGACGATGCGGGGATTGGTCGGCGCCGGGGAGACACAGACTAAGATACGCTCCCTGGTGTAGTAGTCACGGTTTCCCAGCACGCGTGCGGCGTCTGTGAGGTGGCCGGTGCGATCGGCGCAGCGGCGCAGCGCGATTTCTCGGAGTGCGGTGAGGTTCTCGACGGTAAAAAAATGCTGTTGCGCTCGCTCGGCTTGTGCGGGACGGTAGACGAGGCCGGCGCGAAGGCGCTCAAGTAGGTCTTCGGGCTCTATGTCAACGAGCTCGACCTGGTCGGCATCATCGAAGATGCGGTCGGGGATTCGTTCGCTCACGACAACGCCGGTGATGGATGCAACCATGTCGTTTAGGCTCTCGATATGCTGAACGTTCACAGTCGTATAGACGTCGATGCCTGCATGTAGAAGTTCCTCGACGTCTTGATAACGTTTGTCGTGGCGAGACCCCGGCGCATTCGTATGGGCGAGCTCGTCGACAAGGATGAGCTGAGGGGCGCGTTCGATAGCCGCATCTAGATCGAACTCGCTGAGCGCAATGCCGTTGTGCTCAGCGAGTTTACAGGGCACGTTCTCAAGCCCTTGTGCAAGATGGGCAGTTGCCGGACGTTCGTGCGGCTCGATGTATCCCGCGACGACGTCGACACCTCGCCGCTTGGCGGCGTGGGCGGCTTGAAGCATCGCATAGGTTTTGCCTGCACCAGCAGCGTAGCCAAAGAAAATCTTGAGGTGTCCCCGGCTGGTTCGAGCGTCATCGGCGGCCTCGTCTTTCTCAATTGCCTTGAGGATGAGGTCTGGATTGACGCGAGTGTCCGATGCGTCGCGCTGCATAGCGTAGCCTTTCTGAAACGTTGCCCATGCGTGCATACGCGGTGAGGACGCCACTGTATGCTCGCGAGGTCGAGTATAGGCGCACTGCAGCCGCAATAGTGCTTTCTACCTGCATCTTTACGGCATCTTAAGGTCGTGAGCCCCGGCCCTCACGCCTCTTTAATCTCTAGAAGCGTTTACTGTCCCCAGGCGCTTGCGAGAGCAGGCGTCCGAGACATCGGACCGCGCGTGAAAGGGGCGGTAAATGAACATCCTCATTCCCATCATCGGAGTCGTCTGCATTGGACTCCTTATCTATTACATCTACATTCTGATGAGGAGTGATTCGTAAACTATGGACGCTGCGATTCAGTACATCTTGTACTTTGCCGTGCTCGTCGTCCTGGCCGTTCCGCTCGGTCGGTTCATGGCCCATATCATGGATGGTGAGCATACGTTCCTGTCGCCTGTGATTGCTCCTGTGGAGCGTGGCGTCTATCGTCTGCTTCGCATCGACGCGGCAGAGCAGATGGGGTGTAGGCGCTACCTGGCGAGCGTGCTGGTCTTTTCGGGGATCGGCCTCGTGGTCCTTGTGGCACTTCAAGCGCTTCAGTCCTTCTTGCCAGGCAATCCCCAGCACCTGCCGGGTGTGCCATGGGACCTGTCGTTCAATACGGCTGCTTCCTTCATAACCAACACCAACTGGCAGTCCTACTCCGGCGAGACCACCCTGTCCTACCTTGTGCAGTTCATGGGTCTCACCGTGCAGAACTTCGTTTCCGCTGGCACCGGTATCGCGGTCATGTTCGCGCTGATTCGTGGCTTCCGTCAGGTCAAGGAGCAGAGCTTGGGTTCCTTCTGGGTCGACCTCACCCGCACCGTCCTGTATGTGCTCATCCCGCTGAACCTCGTGTTCGGCATCTGCCTGGCTGCCGGTGGCGTCATCTCCAACTTCCAGCCGGCTCAGAAGGCTGAGCTCGTAGAGCCCGTCGCCGTCCAGCCTAATGCAGACGGCGGCTGGAGCGTCCTCGACGGCGCCCAGATCGAGGGCGACACGGTCAAGGTCGACGGCAAGGTTGTCGAGGGCGCGCGCGTGGTCACCGAGCAGTTCCTGCCCCAGGGTCCTGCGGCTCCTCAGGTCGCCATCAAGCAGTCCGGAACCAACGGCGGCGGCTTCTTCGGCGTGAACTCCGCCCATCCGTATGAGAACCCCAGTGCCTTCACCAACATCATCGAGATGACCAGCCTGCTGCTGATCCCGGCTGCCTGCTGCTTCACCTTCGGTATCGGCGTCAAGAACACCAAGCAGGGCAAGGCCATCTTTGCCGCCATGTTCATCCTGCTGGTGATCTTCACCGGCATCATCGCCGTCAACGAGCATGCGGGCACCCCGCAGCTGGCCGATGGCGGAGCGGTCAATATCGAGATGACCGACGGCCAAGCCGGCGGCAACATGGAGGGCAAGGAGAGCCGCTTCGGTATCGTCACCTCCTCCACGTGGTCGGCTTACACCACCGCCGCTTCCAACGGCTCGGTTAACTCCATGCACGACTCCTACACCCCGCTGGGCGGTTTTGTCCAGATGCTCCAGATGGCTCTGGGCGAGGTTGTCTTCGGCGGCGTGGGCTGCGGCCTGTACGGCATGATCGGCTTCGCCATCCTCACAGTGTTCATCGCCGGCCTTATGGTCGGCCGCACGCCCGAGTTCCTGGGCAAGAAGATCGAGCCGGGCGAGATGCGCTGGGCAGTTGTCCTGTGCCTGGCAACTCCGTTTGCCATTCTGGTGTGCTCGGCCATCGCCTGCATGGTGCCCGGTCTTGCCGACCAGCTCAACAATGGTGGCGCGCACGGCTTCTCCGAGGTGCTGTATGCCTTCACCTCATGCGGCGGCAACAACGGCTCGGCGTTTGCAGGTATGAACTGCAACATTCCCTGGATCAACGTCATGCTCGGCCTCGAGATGCTGTTCGCCCGCTTCATGCCCATCATCGGTACGCTGGCTATCGCCGGCTCGCTGGCCAAGAAGGGTAAGGTCGCCGAGAGCGCCGGTACCCTGTCTACCACCAACGGCATGTTCGTATTCCTGCTCGTGTTCATCGTTCTGCTGATCGGTGCCCTGAGCTTCTTCCCGGCCCTGGCGCTTGGCCCCGTTGCCGAGTTCTTCCAGATGATTGCGTAAAGGAGGGCGCAGATTTATGACTATGCAAAAAGACATGATGGGCCGCGCGGTCCGCGACTCGTTTGCCAAGCTGGACCCTCGCGTCCAGATTCAAAACCCGGTCATGTTCCTGGTGTGGCTTTCAGCCGTCATGACCTCCGTCCTGGTCGTCGCTTCCATCTTCGGTGTGCGGGACGCGGGTGTGCCCACCTACTATGTGGTCGCCATCGCGGTCATCCTGTGGCTCACCGACCTGTTCTCGAACTTCGCCGAGGCGCTTGCCGAGGGCCGCGGTAAGGCTCAGGCTGATTCTCTGCGTGCGGCCAAGAAGGATGTCGAGGCCCATCGCATCGAGTCCGTTGAGGACAAGGAGCACTTCACCGTCGTTCCCGGCACCGAGCTCACGCGCGGCGACCTGGTGATCGTACGCGCCGGCGAGCAGATTCCCGGCGACGGCGACGTCATCGAGGGCGCTGCCTCCGTTGACGAGTCCGCCATCACCGGCGAGTCCGCCCCCGTGGTCCGCGAGGCCGGCGGCGACCGCTCTGCCGTTACCGGCGGTACCACGGTGCTGTCCGACTGGATCATCGTCAAGATCTCCAGTGAGCCCGGCCAGAGCTTCCTGGACAAGATGATCGCGATGGTCGAGGGTGCCGCGCGCAAGAAGACCCCTAACGAGATCGCTCTGGAGATCTTCCTGGTGGCCCTTTCCATCGTCTTTATTCTGGTCACGCTGGCCCTGTATTGTTACTCCTGCTTCTCGGTCGGTCTTAACGACATGGTCAACCCCACGGCCGTGACCACGCTCGTGGCGCTGCTCGTGTGCCTGACTCCCACTACCATCGGCGCCCTTCTGTCCGCCATCGGCATCGCCGGCATGAGCCGTCTGAACGAGGCCAACGTGCTGGCCATGTCCGGCCGCGCCATCGAGGCCGCCGGCGACGTCGACATCCTCATGCTCGACAAGACCGGCACCATCACCCTGGGTAACCGCCAAGCCGCCGAGTTCATCCCGGTCGACGGCGTCGATCCCGCGGAGCTGGCCGATGCCGCCCAGCTTTCCTCGCTGGCCGACGAGACCCCCGAGGGCCGTTCCATCGTCGTGCTCGCCAAGGAGCAGTTCGGTCTGCGCGGCCGCACGCTCGAGGATAAGGGCATGGAGTTCATCCCGTTCACCGCGGCAACGCGTATGTCCGGCGTGAACTACGAGGGCAATGAGATCCGCAAGGGCGCTGCCGATTCCGTGCGCACCTATCTGGAGGCAGCCGGCGGCGTGTTCTCCCAGGAGTGCGAAGAGGCCGTCGAACGCATCGCCAAGGCCGGCGGCACCCCGCTGGTCGTGACCAAGAACTGCCGCGTGCTGGGCGTTGTGTACCTCAAGGACATCATCAAGTCCGGCGTTAAGGAGAAGTTCGCCGACCTGCGCAAGATGGGCATCAAGACCATCATGGTGACGGGCGACAATCCGCTCACCGCCGCGGCAATCGCCGCCGAGGCCGGCGTTGACGACTTCCTGGCCGAGGCCACCCCTGAAGGCAAACTCGAGAAGATCCGCGAGTTCCAGCGTGAGGGTCACCTGGTCGCCATGACCGGCGACGGCACCAACGACGCGCCCGCTCTGGCCCAGGCCGACGTCGCCGTGGCCATGAACACGGGCACCCAGGCTGCCAAGGAGGCCGGCAACATGGTCGACCTCGACTCCAGCCCCACCAAGCTCATCGAGGTCGTGCGTATTGGCAAGCAGCTGCTCATGACCCGCGGCTCGCTCACGACCTTCTCGGTGGCCAACGACGTGGCGAAGTACTTCGCTATCATCCCGGCCCTGTTCTCGCCGATCTATTCGGGACTGGGCGCCCTCAACATCCTGAGCCTCACCAACCCGTTGACGGCCGTGCTGTCCGCCATCATCTACAACGCGCTGGTCATCGTCGCGCTAATTCCGGCGGCTCTCAAGGGCGTCAAGTACCGCGAGGTTCCATCCGGCCAGCTGTTGACCCATAACCTGCTGGTGTGGGGTCTGGGCGGCATCGTGGCGCCGTTCGTATTCATCAAGATTATCGACATGCTGCTGGCCTTGTTCGGCATTGGCATGATGTAGACGGAGGTTTGTATGTTCAAAGGTATCGCATCGCGCGCACTTGGCGTGTTCGCGCTGTTTACCATCGTCTGCGGCCTGGGATACACGCTCGTGGTGACCGGCGTCGTGCAGCTTGCGTTTCCGTACCAGGCGAACGGATCGCTTATTACGGTCGACGGCAAGGTTGTGGGTTCCGAGCTCATCGGCCAGAACTTCGATGACGAAGCCCACATGTGGGGTCGTATCCAGAACGTGTCAATTGTCGAAGGCGAAGACGGCGAGCTCATGGCGTATGGTGCCCCGTCCAACCTGTCCCCGGCGAGTGAGAAGTATCGGCAGCTTGTGGATGCGCGCGTGAAGAAGATTCGCGCCGCCAACTCCGATGCCGATATGGACGCTGTGCCCGTCGACCTGGTGACGTGTTCGGGGTCCGGCCTCGACCCGGAGATCTCTCCGGATGCCGCCGAGTACCAGGTCCCGCGCCTTGCCAAGGCCACGGGCAAGAGCGAAGACGAGGTGCGCGAGATCATCGCCCAGTGCACCAAGGGCCGTTTCCTCGGCGTGTTCGGCGAGCCCACGGTTAACGTGCTCAAGGTGAACCTTATGCTGGACGGCGCGCTGTAAGTGAGGGAGTGGCGGATGAGGGCATGACTGACTATCTGAGCCCTCAATTCCACCCCGCCCATCGGTTGCGGTGAAATACGGACTGTTTTGGCTGTCAAAAGTCTCATCTACTCCGTATTCCACCGCAACTTTTTTGTGAGGGTCGGGATTGAAGGTGGGGAGTGCGAGCGAGTGCGAATGCGGCGGATACTGATACGATAAGTACGTTAGTAACTGCCGCCGAGCGGCTCAAACGAAAGGAA
>CAJMNP010000027.1 GCA_905214895.1 uncultured bacterium
AGTTTGTGATGAAGGTTCTTTTGGTCAATGGCAGCCCCAAGGCAAACGGCAACACGGCCCGCGCACTCGCCGAGGTCGCCGAGCAGCTTAACGCCGAAGGCATCGAGGCCGAGATGTTTCAGCTGGGCGCCAAGCCCATTCGCGATTGCATTGGTTGCGGCCAGTGCGGCAAGCTCGATTGCCGCTGCACCTTTGACGACGACGTGGTCAACGAGTTGATTGCCGCTGCCGAGCAGGCAGACGGCTTTGTCTTTGGCTCGCCCGTCTACTACGCACATCCCAGCGGACGCATCCTCTCGGCACTCGACCGCGCATTCTATGCAGGCAGCAAGGCCTTTACGCACAAGCCGGGCGCCGCTGTCGCCGTTGCCCGTCGCGGCGGCACGTCGACCACCTTCGACGTGCTCAACAAGTACTTCACCATCAACCAGATGCCCGTGGTAGCATCCACCTACTGGAACAACGTCTTCGGTGCCATGCCGGGCGAGGCCGCCCAGGACGCCGAGGGCCTTGCCACCATGCGAAACATCGGTAAAAACATGGCCTGGCTGCTGCGTTGCATCGAGGCGGGAAAGGCCGCCGGCATCGAAGCCCCCGAGGCCGATCGCGAGCGAACCAACTTTATTCGGTAGAACGGCGGAACATAAATATGAACGTGCAAATTTTCGGGACTAAGAAGTCCTTCGATACCAAGAAGGCCCAGCGTTATTTTAAGGAGCGCCGCATTAAGGTGCAGTTTATTGACCTTAAGGAAAAAGAGATGAGCAAGGGCGAGCTCACGAGCGTGATGCAGGCGGTCGGCGGCATCGACAAGCTGCTCAACCCCAAAGCCAAGGACGAGGAGACGCTCGCGCTCATCCAGCACCTCACCCCCAACCAGCGCTTCGACAAGCTGCTCGAGAACCAGCAGGTTCTGGCCGAGCCCATTGTGCGCAACGGCAAAAAGGCCACCGTCGGCTATTGTCCCGACGTATGGGGAGCCTGGGAGTAGCCTGTGTTATTTGCCCGCGCGTGGGTATAAGAGCACGCGTTTGGCATAAGATTCAACTGTAAGCCATGTCTAACAAAGGAGGGCACATGCCCAACAAACCCGTGAAGATCATCATGCTTACCGGATACCTCGGTGCCGGCAAGACCACGCTGCTCAACCACATCCTCGCCAACGACGGCGGCATCCGCGCCGCCGTGATCGTCAACGATATCGGCGAGATCAACGTCGACGCCAGCCTTATCGCCGACGGCGGCCTTTCCGAGACCGACGACCTCATCCCGCTTACCAACGGCTGCATCTGCTGCACGCTTTCGGACGACCTGGCCAACCAGCTGCAGGGCATCGCCGATTCGGGCAAGTTCGACTACATCATCATCGAGGCCTCGGGCATTTGCGAGCCTATCCCCATCGCCTACACCATCTCGAGCTTCTGCGACGAGGCCAAGGTGGGCGGCGAGCCCAAGCTCGCGCTCGACAACATCGTGGCCGTGGTCGACTGCGCCCGCATGTATGACGAGTTCAACGGCGGTCGCGACCTGCTGGCCGAGGATATCGACGAGGACGACATCGAGAGCCTGCTCATCCAGCAGATCGAGTTTTGCTCCACGCTGATCCTCAACAAGACCGATACCGTGAGCCCTGAGCAGATCGCCGAGCTCAAGGCCATCGTGCGCAGCCTGCAGAAGGACGCTGTGATTGTCGAGGCCCAAAACGGCGAGGTCCCCATGGAGGAACTGCTCGATACCGACCGCTTCGACTTTATGCGCGCCTACAACTCCGCCGCCTGGATCGAGGCTATGGAGCATCCCGAGGAGCACGACGACCCCGAGGTGCTCGAGTACGACATCGAGACCTTTGTGTACTCGCGCCGCAAGCCGTTTGACCTGCAGAAGTTCACCGATTTTGTTGAGCAGGAGTGGCCCGACGAGGTCATCCGCGTCAAGGGTCCGCTGTGGCAGGCCAGCAATCCGGACATGTGCTACATGTTTGAGCAGGCCGGCCACCAGATGCGCCTGATGGAGAACGGCCTGTTTGTCGATTCCGCACCCGAGGGCGAAAAGCAGAAGATCATCGACGAAAACCCCGAGATCATGCAGATTTGGGACGACGAGACGGGCGACCGCATGACGAGCCTGTGCATCATCGGCCGTCACATGGACAAGGATGCGCTCATCGCCTCCCTCGATGCCTGCCTGACCGACTGGCACCGCGCCTAGGTTTATCCAAGCGGGCATTTTTCCGCCTACGTAATCGCCAAACCACCACGAAGGTGCCTGTCCCCTTCGTGGTGGTTTTTCGTTCTGAGCCAAGGAGATTCATGTTCAACATTGTGCTGTATGCGCCCGAGATTCCGGCCAATACGGGCAATATCGGCCGCACCTGCGTGGTTACCGGCGCCCGCCTGCATCTGGTGGAGCCACTGGGCTTTTCACTCGACGACAAGACGGTGCGTCGCGCCGGCCTGGGCTACTGGCAAAACTTGGACGTGACGACCTATGCCGGCTGGGAGGATTTTCTTGCGCGCAACGGCCTCTCCCCCGCCGACGAGCGCCTGCATCTGCTGACCAAAAAGGCACGCCGCACCTATGCGCAAAGCACCTACCGCGATGGCGACTACTTGGTCTTTGGCAGCGAGAGCTCGGGCATTCCCGAGCCACTGCTTGCCGCGGCGCCCGAACGCTGCGAGCGCATCCCCATGCTGCGCGATTGCGACTCACTCGATAACGCCGAGGCTTGGGAAGCCCACGAGGAATCGCTGGGGCATACCGAGGACAGCCACGAAGCCATCCTGCAGCAGGATATCTGCGGCAACTTCGTCAATCCGGACGACTACCGCATCAGCGCACTCAACCTCTCCAACAGCGCCGCCATCGTCCTCTACGAGGCCCTGCGCCAAACAGGCTTTCCGGGAATGTGACAAAGGGATTGTCCCTTTGTCACATTCAAGCGCCATGTCGATGACACACACGCCTAATTGATGCTCTGAATAACGGACCATCGCTTTTAATCAGAATTAACTAGAATAAAATGAAGTTAAACGGAGGTGTGAAAGGAGAGCCTTGTGGAATATCTCGAGAACCCGTTTACCCCCAGTTTTGGTGAGGTTCCTGCTCATCTCGCTGGCAGACAACAGATTATTCGGGATTTGGACCGTGCCTTCTTGAGCCAGCGCAGGCGCCCGGAATTGACCTCGATCTTCTCAGGCGCGCGCGGAACCGGTAAAACCGCTCTCATGTCATCCCTCGCGACAAGGGCAGAATCCCACGGCTGGATAGCCGTAAAGACGACCGCGCTCTCGGGAATGCTTGAGGAAATCGAGTTCGGGGCGAAACGTGCTGCAGGCCATCTCATCGACCCGTCTAACAACTTCAAAGTCACCGGTCTCGGAATTGCACCATTCGGCAGCATCGAGGTCAATCGCGTTCATGATGTCTCAACCTGGCGCTATCGCATGAGCGACATCATCGACCAGCTCAACGAGGCGGGCACCGGACTGCTCGTCACGGTTGATGAGGTCGATCCGACGCTCGACGAGATGATTCAGCTCGCGGCCACGTATCAGCACTTTGTGACCGATGGAAAACGCGTCGCCCTGCTCATGGCGGGACTTCCCAACAACGTCTCGACGTTGCTGAACCACAAGACGGTCTCGTTCCTTCGTCGCGCCCAGCAATATCATCTGGGTCGCATTGCCGACTATGACGTACGCGAGGCCTTGATTCGCACGATCCAGGAAAACGATCGCCTGGCAGATGCTGAGGGAATCGATAGAGCCGTTCGCTCGATCTCTGGTTTTCCCTTCCTATTGCAACTCGTAGGCTACCGTGCCTGGGATCTCACAAGCGATTCGAAGGAAATCTCGTCACGCGACTTTGACCTGGGAATCAAAATCGCGCGCGACGAGATGGACGACCGAATCCTCGCGGCAACCTATCGGGAACTCACTGCAGAGGACAAGCGATTCCTCATCGCCATGCTCGATGACGAGGAAGAGTCCACCACCGCCGACCTTGTCGAGCGCCTTAAGCGTTCGCCGCAGCAGGTCTCCCGCTACCGACGCCGCATGATAGATGCCGGCATCATCGGGGAACGAGGACGAGGGCTCGTCGCATTTGAATTGCCATTCTTCCGCGACTATCTCGCGGCTCAATGCGTGAAATAGAAGTCAATGCGACAAAGGAGTGCCCCTTTGTCGCATCGCCTATAGATAACAACCGGTAATGCTCTTGGAGCAAGCAGCGATATCCGCCGGCGTGCCGGCGCACACGATTTGCCCGCCCGCGTCGCCACCGCCCGGGCCCATGTCGATTACGTAATCGGCGTTACGGATAAGGTCGAGGTCGTGCTCGATCACGACAACTGTGGCGCCTTTGGCAACGAGGCCGTCAAATACACTCAGCAACACCTGGACATCGAGCGGATGCAGGCCGATCGTGGGCTCATCGAATACGAATACGGCATCATCCTGCACGCGGCCCATCTCGCTCGCAAGCTTAAGACGCTGCGCCTCGCCGCCCGAGAGCGCCGGCGTGGGCTCACCGAGCGTGAGATAGCCCAAGCCCAAGTCGTGTAAGGTCTGTAAGCGCGCCTGAACTTTCTTGAGACCCACCGTGGCGTCGAGGGCCTCGTCCACACTCATATCCATGAGCTGCGGCAACGTAAGCAGACTCCCGTCCTTGCCCTCGCGATGGATATGCGAAGCCGCGTCTGCATAACGTGAGCCGCGACATGTCGGACAGACGATCTCGACGTCGGGCAAGAACTGCACGTCGAGCGATATCGAGCCCGTGCCATCGCACGTAGGGCAGCGCAAGGCGCCAGTGTTGTAGCTAAATGCGCCCGCCTTGTAGCCGGCTGCCTTGGCCTCGGGCGTACGGGCGAAGGCGCGACGTAGCTCATCATGGATGTCAGCATAAGTTGCCACCGTCGAGCGCACGTTGGCGCCGATAGGCGTAGCGTCAATCAGATTTGCACGGGCAATGCCCTCGGCATCGACCCAACGCACGTGCCCCGGCAGGCGCTCGCCGGCTGCCTGCGCCTTGAGTGCCGGAATGAGCGTCTCGAGTACCAACGTCGTCTTACCCGAACCCGAAACGCCCGTCACCGCGACCAAGCGACCGCGTGGGATATCAACTTCGAGCGGCTTGACGGTATGGATGGCATCGGTCGCCATGCGGATATGGCCCCGGTCGAACATTTCCTCGTCGGACACCTGCGGGCGCAAGCGCTTGGGGTCTGCGCGTAAAAACGGCGCGATGCGGCTGCCCTGCGATTGTTCTACCTCGTCCACCGTGCCTGCAGCGATCACATTACCGCCGCCTGCTCCGGCAACGGGGCCCATCTCAACCAGATAGTCGGCTTCCGCTAGTACGCGCGTATCGTGGTCGACAACAACCACGGTGTTGCCGTCATCCACCAGATCGCGCATTACGCCCACCAAGCCGTCGACATTGGCAGGATGCAAGCCAATCGAAGGCTCGTCCAGCACATAAAGCACGCCCGTCGATCGGTTGCGCACCACGCGGGCGAGCTGCACACGCTGGCGCTCACCCGTGGAGAGCGTAGCACCGGCGCGGTCGAGCGAGAGGTAATCGAGCCCCAGGTCGACCAGGCGACGAGCCGTGCTCAAAAACGAATCGCAGATATCCACTGCCATGGGCTGCATCTCGGCCGGCAAGGATGCGGGCACCCCGCGCACCCACTCAATCGCCTCACCCAACGTCATGGCCGCGGCCTGCGCCAGATTGATACCGCGCACCTGGGGCTGGCGCGCAACCTCGGAGAGACGCGTGCCGCCGCAGTCACGGCACGGGCCCTCGCGCAAAAAGCGAGCCACGCGCTTTAGTCCCTTATCGTCCTTAACCTTGGCGAGCGCATTCTCGACCGTATAGACGGCGTTGTAATAGGTAAAGTCGAGCGGCGTGGCGCCCTCGCCGTTTTTGGGAACGTAGAGAATATGCTTCTTAACCGCCGGACCATGGAACACGATGTCGCGCTCTTGAGGTGTGAGCTGGTTAAACGGCACATCGGTACGCACACCCATCTCGCCGGCTACCTGCTTCATCAAGTCCCACATGAGCGTGCCCCAGGGAAGCACCGCGCCTTCGTTGATGGTCTTGGACTCGTCGGGCACCAGGCTCGCTTCGTCCACCTCGCGCATGACACCGGTACCGCCACAGGTGGGGCATGCACCGCCGCTATTGAAAGCCAAATCCTCGGCACTCGGCGCGTAGAACTCGCGGCCGCATGTCGAACACGTGAGCGACAGGCCTGCGGCCACGTTAAGGCTCGGCTCCACACGCGCCCCGCAATGTGGGCACACGTGATGGGCACAGCGGCTAAAGAGCAAACGCAGACTGTTGTTGAGCTCGGTCATGGTGCCAAAGGTCGAGCGTACGCCTGGCACACTAGGGCGCTGATGCAACGCGAGCGCCGCCGGCACGTGCAGCACTTCATCCACCTGAGCGTGCTCGGCCTGGGTGAGCCGTCGGCGGGTATAGGTGCTGAGCGCCTCCAGGTAACGGCGCGAGCCCTCGGCATAAAGAACCCCCAGCGCCAGCGAACTCTTGCCCGACCCCGACACGCCGGCAATGCCCACGAGCCTTCCCAGCGGGATATCGATATCGATGTCCTTAAGGTTATGGACGCGCGCACCGCGCACCTCGATAGCTTGCGGGCTCATCTTCTGTTCCGTCACCTTTATCACCCTACTCATGCCATAAAACGCGGTCGCGGATATACTCGCCCAGCATGGGCACGGTAAACCGCACAAGGCCGTATCCGGCGGCCTCGATGACGCGCTCGCGAATCAGGCTTGCGCGATATTTACTCGCCCAGCTCTGAGTGCGATCGCAGCGCTCAATGATATCCGCCATGCGCGTCGGCTTACCCTCGTCAGTAGCCATGGCCTCGATAAAAAGGCGCTGTGGACTGCGCAGCCCGTAATACAGAGGCGCGTCGACCGCTTCGTAGAACTCGGAGACGGCATCCGCATGGCCATCCTCGACATCACAGCTTTCGATGATCTGCGAGCCACGCCGGACAGCAGAGCGCCACATGTAATATCCCACCAGCTGGACCATGTAGGGATGCCCCATACTCTTGCGCGCCGCAAGGTCCGCCGTCTCCGCATCAACGTAAAGACCGGCGTCCTTGACCGTCTGGACATATGAATCGCGCACCTTGGGCAAAGAAATCGCCCCCAGCGTACGCTGCTGAGCACGGCGCAAAAACGTCACGCTCGGCTCTTCGAGCAGGTCGTCAACCATACTGGGCAAGCCGGCAAATACCAGCGCAAGACCGCGCTGGTCGCTATCGGGCAGGCCCGTAGCATCCTGATCTCCGAGCACCTGCTGATAGAGAACGGCAAGGGCCGCCAGTTCCTCGATTGACGCAGATTGCGCCTCGTCAATCGCAAACAGGATGCCCTTGCCTGGACCGAGCTTCTTGAGGCGCTCGTTGACCAGCCCCCGTAGCGTCTCGCCCTTTGCCCGAGCCGCCTCGACCGACATCCGACCAAACGACGGCCCAAACTCCATTGACGTCACAACGGGTTTATTCGAGCGAAGCGCGTCGGCCAGGCGATCGCACAAGCCAAGCGAAGCAGAATCGGAGATAACCGCCCATCCGCGCTCGCTGGCTAGACGTTGCAGCTCTCGCAGGAGAACCGTTTTGCCGCAGCCGCGGTTTCCCGTAATGAGCATGAGCCTACCCGGCGCTCCGGCGCCGTTATCGAGCCCTTCCTCGAAATCTTCGATGACCGACTCTCGACCGATGAGCATCGGAGGCCGCTTGCCTGCCGTTGGCTTAAAGGGATTTGGATTCATGTCGGCCTCCTCGGATTGGCAAACCCTGATAATAGTTATACCAACTTATACCAAGTTATACCAATAGCATGTGACAAAGGGACTGCCACTTTGTCACATGTGGCCGAAAAACTCGGCGTCTGCCGCTCGCCAGGGACGGAAGGTGGCGGGATCGACCTTTACGTGCGCCGCGGCGGGTACGTCGTACCATTTGACCGTGTAGCCGGCGCCGTGAGAGCAAAAAACCGAGTCGGGTGTGTTGGGCAGATCGGCCTCGGGCTCATAGGCGGCCGCCTCGATGACGCGCTCGGCATCATGACAGGCCGCATAACCGGCGAACTCCAGGTACAGATGCCCGCGACCGCTCGTGTAGGCAGCCACCTCCAGCGCATAATCCTGCACCTCGGATGCCGGCACGCGACCCACAAGCTTCGCCCGGTCGCCCGCCATCGTCGGCGGCTCGTACTCGGCACCCATGCGCGTGGCATCCGAGAGCGCCCGGCCCACGCACTCCCCCGGCACCTCGAGCTCAAAGTGGTACCACGGCTCCAGCAGCACCGCCGCACCCGCCTCGCGCGCCTGCATCAAACCCTGGCGAATCGCGCGGTACGTGGCCTGGCGAAAATCGCCGCCCTCGGTGTGTTTGGCATGCGCGCGGCCGCCCGTGAGCGTAATGCGCACATCGGTGATGGGCGAGCCGGTCAGCACGCCCAGGTGGTCGCGCTCCATGGCGTTGGTGAGTGCCAGACGCTGCCAGTTAAGATCGAGCTCGTCGGTCGAGGTCACGGTGCCAAACTGCACGCCCGAACCTGCTGGCAACGGCTCCAGGCGCAGATGCACCTCGGCATAGTGGCGCAGCGGCTCAAAGTGGCCCACGCCCTCGACTGGCTGCGAAATAGTCTCCTTATAGAGAATGCCGCCAGACTCAAACGCAACCGAAAGACCAAAGCGATCGGCCAACACCCGCTGCACGACCTCGAGTTGCACGGCGCCCATCAACTGCAAATGAATCTGCTCAAGATGCGTGTTCCAGCTTACGCCGAGCATGGGGTCTTCATCCGCCAACTCAGTCAATGCTTTGAACACCGTATGGACATCGTGTTCGCCCGGAAGCACCGTATAGGTGAGAACTGGCGCAATGACGGGCGCATCGCACGCAGGTTCCGCGCCCAAAGTGTCCCCTGGGCGAACGTGCGCAAGACCCGTCACGGCACAAATACCGCCAGCAGCAACTTCTTGGGCAAGCTCATACTTCTCGCCGTTATAGATACGTACCTGATCGACCTTTTGCTCCCATGCCTCGGCACCGGAACGTCCGTCAATCATCTGCTTGGCATGCAGCGTGCCGCCGGTCACTTTAACCCAAGCCAAGCGCTCGCCATGATCCCCGCGGCTGACACGATAGACGCGCGCGGCAAACTCCGGGAGCCACGCCTGTTCGCGCATCAGCGCGCATATGCCATCCAGCAGCTCGTCCACGCCTTGGTCCTTGAGCGCCGAGCCGGCAAAGCAGGGAAAGAGCTTGCGCTCGGCAACCATGCGCGACAGCGTTGCGACAGAAAGCTCGCCCACTTCAAAAAACTCCTCGAGCGCCGCCTCGTCCAACGCAGCAGCGTCCTCCTGAACGGCGCCGCCCGCCAGCAGTTCGTTGGCATCCAGGCAGCCCTCGGAAAGACGTTGCCCAAGTTGTGCCAGCAAAACATCGCGGCCGGGATTCTCCAGATCGATTTTGT
>CAJMNP010000028.1 GCA_905214895.1 uncultured bacterium
CCAGCATCCCCAGAAATCCGCCCCGTATCAGCAGCCAGCCCAACAGCCTCATCAAACGAAAGCAACTCAAACGAGAACGGCACAGAATACGACCCCGAACGCTTAGCCATAACCCAAAGTCCCCCATAACAGAAAAAGAGGCCCATCAAAAAGAATGAGCCCCTCGCGTTGACAATATCAGCCTTTACCCGATTGCAGCGGAATCAAGGCCACAAGCCGGTGGCCCTAACTAACCAGTTGCAAACAGCCACGTAAACGGACTAGGAGCGGCCCGATGCTTTGCTCGCCGCAAGTTCCGCACGCAAAGGACAGCACTTAATGTGCTGTCCGTCTTGCGCAGGACTGTCCGCAGCGGAGAGCAAAGCATCGGGACGCGCCCCCGAGTAAACCTTACGAGAAGTCAGCAACCTGAGCAGTCAGCGCCGCCAGGATCTCCTTGAGCTCAGCCGCACGGTCCCTCTTCTTCTGGACCACCGCGGGCGCGGCCTTGGCCACAAAGCCCTCGTTGGCGAGCGTCTTCTCGCAGCCGGCAAGCTCCTTCTGGGCCGCGGCAATCTCTTTCTCCAGGCGCGCCTTCTCGGCCGAAAGGTCAACCTTGCCCTCGAGCACCACAAAGACCTCGACGCCGCTGTCGACCACGGCAATGCTCGCAGCCGGCTTCTCAACGTCGGTACCCATAACCAGCGAAGCGGTGTTCGCCAGCGGCTCAATCGTGGAGCGCAGGCTCTCGAGCTTCTCGATATCCTCGGCGCCGGCGCGCACGACAACGTCGAGCTCCGCCTTGGGGCTTAAGCGATAACGCGAACGGGTGGCACGGGCGGCAGACACGACGGCACGGCACAGCTCAAACGCGCGCTCGGCGGGCTCGTCGACGTACTTGGCGTAGTCGGCGGGCTCGGGCCACTTGGCGATCATGAGCGCCTCGGCGCGGTCAACGTTGCCCTCGGCATCCAAGTCAAGCACGCTGGCCGGCATGTTGCCCCAGATCTCCTCGGTGACAAACGGCATAAGCGGGTGCATCAGGCGAATCGAGGTGTCGAGCACAAAGATCAGGTTGCGCTGAGCCTGCAGACGGCCCTCGCCCTTCAGGCGGGCCTTGGTGACCTCGACGTACCAGTCGCAGACCTCGTTCCAGAAGAACTGCTGCACGCCGCGGGCCATGTCGCCAAAGGTGTAGTTCTCGATGCCCTCGGTGACCATCTTGACGGCCTTGGCCAGGCGGCTGAACATCCAGGCGTCGGCCGGGGTCTCCACGACGGGCTCGCCGGGCGTGTAGCCCTCCATGTTCATGAGCAGGAAGCGACTGGCGTTCCAGATCTTGGTCACAAAGCTCTTGGCCTGGTCGGTACGCGGGCTGTCGATGAGCTTCTTGGTCTTCTTGTCGATGTTCGCGTCGAACTTAACATCCTGGTTGTTGGTGCACAGCGTCAGCAGGTTGTAGCGCATGGCGTCGGCACCATACATGCCAATGAGGTCCATGGGGTCAACGCCGTTGCCCTTGGACTTGGACATGCGGCTGCCGTCCTTTGCCAGGATCGTCGGGTAGATGACGACGTCCTTAAACGGAACCTCGTCCAAGAAATACAGCGAGCTCATGACCATGCGGGCGACCCACAGCGCGATGATGTCGCGCGCGGTGACGAGCGCCGTCGTGGGGTGATGGCCCTCGAGCAGCTCCGGCTTTTGCGGCCAGCCCTGCGTGGCGAAGGTCCACAGCTGCGAGCTGAACCAGGTGTCCAGCACGTTCTCGTCCTGATGCACGTGATGGCTGCCGCACTTGGGGCACACGTCGGTGTCCTCGGTAAGGGCGTCCTCCCAGCCACAGTCCTCGCAGTAGAACACGGGGATGCGGTGGCCCCACCACAGCTGACGGCTGATGCACCAGTCCTTAAGGTTCTCCATCCAGGTGGTGTAGGTCTGCGTCCAGCGCGCGGGGTGGAAGGTCACCTTGCCGGAGTTGACGGCGTCGAGCGCCGGCCCCTTGAGCTTGTCGACGGCCACAAACCACTGCTCGGACAGCCACGGCTCCAGGGCGGAGTCGCAACGGTAGCAGTGCATGACGGAGTGATCGAGCTCTTCGACGTGATCGAGCAGACCGTGCTCCTCGAACCACTTGACGACAGCCTCGCGGCACTCGTCGCGGTTCATGCCGGTAAACTCACCGTAGCCCTCGACGACCACCGCGTGCTCGTCGAAGATGTTGATCTGCGGCAGGTCGTGGGCCTGACCCATGGCGTAGTCGTTGGGGTCGTGGGCCGGGGTGACCTTAACGAAGCCGGAGCCGAAGTTGGCGTCGACATGCCAATCCTCAAAGATGGGAATCTCGCGGTCGACGATGGGAAGCTTGACGGTCTTACCCACAAAGGCGGCCTTCTCGGGGTCCTTCGGGGAGACGGCAACGCCCGTGTCGCCGAGCATGGTCTCGGGGCGCGTGGTGGCGACGACGATGTAATCCTGGCCATTGACCGGCTCGGTCAGCGGGTAGCGCAGGTGCCACAGGTGGCCCTTCTCGTCCTTATACTCGGCCTCGTCGTCCGAGATGGCGGTGGTGCAGTTGGGGCACCAGTTGACGATGCGCTTGCCGCGGTAGATCAGACCGTCGTGGTACCAGTCGCAGAAGACCTTGCGCACGGCCTGCGCGTAGTCCTCGTCCATGGTGAAGCGCTCGTTATCGAAGTCGACGGAGCAGCCCATGCGCTTGATCTGCTCGACGATGATGCCGCCGTACTCGTGGGTCCAATCCCAGCAAGCGTCGACAAACTTGTCGCGGCCGATCTCCAGGCGGCTGATACCCTCACTCTTGAGCTTCTTGTCGACCTTGGTCTGCGTGGCGATACCGGCGTGATCGGTGCCCAGCACCCAGCGCGTGGACTTGCCGCGCATGCGGGCCATACGGATGATAGCGTCCTGGATGGAGTCATCGGTGGCATGACCCATGTGGAGCTTGCCGGTCACGTTGGGAGGCGGAATGGTGACGGTGCAGTCGCCCACGCCCTCACGGCGCTTGTAGTAGCCGCCGTCGAGCCACTTCTGCAGGATCGCCGGCTCGTTGGTCGACGGATCGTAATTCTTGGGCATCTCTTCCATATATCTCTCCCGTCCCGCCGGCGTGTCCGCCTGCGTGGTTTTCGCTCGGTCAGGTCCTGGCTCGCACGAAGAGCACATTAAGTGCTCTTCGGCTCGTGCGGAATCTACGAAAACCAAGCAGGCGGACACGCCTTAGGTATCAATTACTTCAGTCTGAAGGTACTAGCTAAACAATCTCACAGAATAGCACAGGCATACCTACCAAAAAGGGACAGGTTTATTTTGGCAGGTTTTATCAGGGAAAATGACGTTTGCCCATATAAAACCGACCAAAATAAACCTGTCCCTAAATGGCAGGTCCCGCGGTAGTTGCCGCGGGACCTGGATGGGCGCTATTTACCCGTAGATGCGCTGGGGCTGCTCTTCACCCTTAACCGCCGCTTCGGTTACGACGACCTTGGCAACGCCCTCCTCGCTGGGGAGGTCGAACATCGTCTGCTGCAGCACATCCTCGCAGATGGCGCGCAGGCCGCGGGCGCCGGTCTTGCGGGCGAGCGCCATGCGGGCGATCTCGTGCAGGGCCGCGTCCTCAAACTCAAGATCGACATCCTCGAGCTGGAACATCTTGCGGTACTGGCGCACCACGGCGTTCTTGGGCTCGGTCAGGATCGACACCAGGTCGTCCTCATCGAGCGCCTGCGTCTGGGTGACGACGGGCGTACGTCCCACAAACTCGGGGATCATGCCAAAGGCGTTGAGGTCCTGCGGGAGCACCTGACGCAGCAGGTCGTTCTCGTCGACCGAAGTGGGGCCGGCAATCTCGGAGTTAAAGCCCACGCCCTTGTTGCCCACGCGGTCGGCGATAATCTTGTCCAGACCCACAAAGGCACCGCCGCAGATGAACAGGATGTTGGTCGTGTCGATCTGCAGCAGCTCCTGCTGGGGATGCTTGCGGCCGCCGGTGGGCGGAACACTTGCCACCGTGCCCTCAAGAATCTTAAGCAGCGCCTGTTGAACGCCCTCGCCCGAGACATCGCGGGTGATGGAGAGGTTCTCGGCCTTGCGGGCGATCTTGTCAATCTCGTCCACGTAGATAATGCCCACCTGAGCGCGCTCAATATCGCCGTCGGCGGCATTAATGAGCTTGAGCAGGATGTTCTCCACGTCCTCGCCCACGTAACCGGCCTCGGTGAGCGCGGTGGCGTCGGCGATGGCAAACGGCACCTCGAGGATGCGCGCGAGCGTCTGGGCGAGCAGGGTCTTACCGGTACCGGTGGGACCGAGCAGCAAGATGTTGGACTTGGCGAGCTCCACCTCGTCCATATCGTCGTCGAGCTGCGAGTCCAAGCCGTCGTCAAAGGCCGAAAGCGCAGCACCGCCCTCGATCACGCGACGGTAGTGGTTGTACACGGCCACCGACATGGCGCGCTTGGCGTCCTCCTGACCCATAACATAGGCCGAAAGCTCGTCATAGATCTCGTGCGGCGTCGGCACGTGCGTGATGACCTGACGGTCATCCTCGAGCTCAAAACCCTCCGTCTCGGGGTCAACGGCGGGCTGGGACGCAGCCTGGCCGTGGTCGTTGAGGAAGCCAGGCAGTTTGCCGTTGCGGGCAGCGTCCATAAAGTCCGAAGCCAGCGACTCCTCAAGGATCTCAGAGCAGGCGGCGACGCACTCGTCGCAGATAAAGATGTTGGTCGGACCTTTTACAAGACGACGGACCTGGCCCTGCTCTTTTCCGCAGAAGGAACAGCGGATGGGGTTGCCGTTCTCGTCAAAGTTATCCTGCATGTTACCTGCCATCCTAGGCGTCCTTCGCGGCAAGATCGCGCGAGGTGACGATACGGTCGATCAGGCCGTAGTCGAGGGCCTCGGCAGCGGTCAGGTAGTTGTCGCGCTCGGTATCGGCCTGGACCTTCTCGATGGGCTGGCCCGAGGCGTCGGACAGGATCTGGTTGAGCTCGCGGCGGGTCTTCTTGATCTCCTCGGCCACAATCTCGATCTCGGTCTGCTGGCCCTGGGCACCGCCGCTGGGCTGGTGAATCATGACCTTGGAATGCGGCAGGCAGAAGCGCTTGCCCTTGGCGCCGGCCGAAAGCAGCACGGCGGCCATGGACGCGGCCATGCCCACGCAAATGGTGGAGACCTGCGGCTTGATAAAGTTCATGGTGTCCAGAATCGCCAGGCCGGAGTAGACCTCGCCACCGGGCGAATTGATGTAGAGCGAGATATCCTTCTCGGCATCCTGGCTCTCAAGATGCAGCAGCTGGGCAACGACCAGGTTGGCGCTGACGGAGTTGATCTCCTCGCCCAAGAAGATGATGCGGTCGTTGAGCAGGCGCGAATAGATATCGTAGCTGCGCTCGCCGCGCGGCGTCTGCTCGATAACGTATGGCACGAGGGCGGAATCGAACTTGGCGATCATACGCATCTCCATTTCTCTCTTGCGGACCAAATTGGTTCTAGATAAACGTACGGTGCCCGCATGCTATGCATTGGCTGGCACCGTACGAAGCAACCGGATAACCGGTGGATAACTTTACCCCATCACGGGCGCACCCATGCGCTCGCGGGCAAGGTGGCGAGAATTACTCGGCGTCCTTGGCGGTCTCGTCAACCTCGGTCACCTTGGCGTTCTCGACCAGGTGATCGACGGCCTTGGAGCGACGGATGGACTCACGGACGGCAGGCATGCGGCCATCGGCGATGAACTCGGCCTTGGAAGCCTCGACGTCCTTGACGCCGGCCTTCTCGAACTCGGCGTTGATGTCGTCCTCGGTGACCTCGATCTTGAGCTCACGGGCGAGGGCGTCGAGAGCCAGGGACTCACGGGCAACGTCGTTAGCCTGCTTGTGCAGGTCGCCGATGAACTGCTCCATGGTCAGGCCGGAAGCGGGCAGCCAGGTGTCGAGCGTCATGCCGCGGGCGGCGAGGTTGGACAGGAAGTTCTGGCCAAGCTCCTCAAAGACGGACTGCTCGTAGTCGGCGTCCATCTCGTCAAGCTGCAGACGCTCGGCGAGAGCGGAGACGCAACGGTTCTCCTTCTCGGCCGGCAGGCGGGAAGCCTTGTCCTGCTCGATCTCGATCTTGATGGCATCGCGCATGGCCTCGATGCTGTCGAAGCCAAAGTCGGACTTGACGAGCTCATCGGTGAGCTCGGGGGTGTTGCGGACCTTGATGCCCTTGACGGTGACCTCGACGGTGTGGGTCTCGGCCTCCTCGCCCTCCTCGACCTCGTCGGTCCAGGTGACGGTCTTGACGTCGTCGACGTTAGCGCCGATCAGGGCCTCGTTGAACTCGGCGGGGTTGCTGTCGCTACCGGCGATGAGCATGCGGCCCTCAGCAGCGAAGTTGTCGGCGTTCTCGACGGCCTTGAGGTCGACGGTGACGTAGTCCTCGGCCTCGACGGCGCGACCCTCAACGTCCTCGAAGGTGGCACGGTAGTTGAGGAGCATCTCGACCTGGTTGTTGATCTCGGACTCGGTGACCTCCGCAGGGGGCATCTCGATCTCGACAGCGTCGAAGGAGGAGAGCTCAGCGGCGGGACGCAGGGAGAACTCGACGGTGTAGGTGTAGTCCTCGTGATCCTTAGCGAGGTCGAGGTCCTTGTAGTCACCGTTCTTGGTGGGGACGATGTCCAGCTCGTTGAGGACGGCGGGCTCGTTGGCGGCGATCAGGTCGTTGGTGGCCTGAGCGAGGGTAGCCTCGGCGCCAAGAGCAGAGTCGATAACCGGACGGGGAGCCTTACCGGCGCGGAAGCCCGGGAAGCGGTACTTCTTGGCGGTGTCCTTGTAAGCCTTCTTGATCGCGGCGTCGACGTCGGCGGCCGGGATGGTGACCGTAGCGGTGAGCTTGGCGTCCTTGACGTCAGAAGCGGTGATGTTCAACACGTTCCTCCTCATACTGCCCAGCTTATCTGAGGTGCTGGTACCTTTATGCAACAAAGAGTCGCGACGGCCAGGGCCGACGCAGATGCGTTGGTGCGGGCGAAAGGACTCGAACCTTCACGGGAATCCCACCAGAACCTAAATCTGGCGCGTCTACCAATTCCGCCACGCCCGCATGAGCGCACAGACTAGGAATGATAGCAGATACGAGCGACAAGCGCACGCACACGTTTTACAGGCTCACGACCTCACCACGAGTGCAAAAGGCGGGTCGAGTTACCCCGTCCCGCCAATTACGACTTGTTCGCCGACCCGCTACTCCCCCAGCAGCGCTTTCTCCGGCGTGATCGGCAGCGAGCGAACCTGATGTCCGGTGGCGTGTGCCACGGCCGAGGCCACGGCGGCGAGCGGCGTGTTGATGACGACCTCGCCGATCGACTTGGCACCAAACGGGCCCGTCGGCTCATAGCTCGGCTCAAAGGCCACGCGAATGCTGCCGATATCCAGGCGCGTGGGCAGCTTATAGCTCATAAAGTTGCCGGTACGCAGGCGTCCGCGATCGTCATGCTCAACAATCTCGTAGAGCGCGTGGCCGACACCTTGGGCAATGCCGCCCTCGGCCTGGACGCGCGCGAGCGCCTCGTTGATCACGGTGCCGCAGTCAACGGCAGCGGCGTAATCCACCACGGTCACCTTGCCGGTGGCCTTGTCGACCTCGACCTCGGCAATGCCGGCCATAAACGGCGGAGGTGAAACGGGCAGACAGGCAGAGGCGTGCGAGGTCAGCGCGTCGCCGCCCGCGATGTTCTTGACGCACAGGTTGGCAAAGTCGCGCAGCGTGAGGTAGCGGTTCTGCTCGCGCGCGGCGCGCTCGTCGGACAAGCGCACGTACTGGCCGTCGAAGACCACGTCGGCGACGTCAACGTCCCACATTTGGGCCGCCTTGGCGCAAATCTTCTGGCGCAGCTCGGTCGCGGCGTTCTTGGCGGCAAGGCCCGTCACGTAGGTACCGGAGCTCGCGTACGAGCCGGCGTCGAACGGCGACACGTCGGTGTCCACGCCGCGCACCACGATCTGCGAGCTCTCCACGCCCAGCTCCTCGGCGGCAATCTGCGCCAGGATCGTGTCGACGCCCATGCCGTTGTCGGTGGCGCCGGTGCCGATGGTAATGAAGCCATCCTCTTCCAGGCGCATGTCAATGCCGGCGATGTCCACGTTGGAGATGCCCGAGCCTTGCATGGTGAGCGCGCAGCCCAGGGCGCGCACGCGGTCGCCCAGGTCCACGGCCAGCGGCTTGTCGCGCCAGCCGATCATATCCATCGCGCGCAGCAGGCAGCGGTCGAGCGCGCAGGCGTTAAGCTTCTCGTTGTAGTACTGCGGCATGATCTCGCCCTCGCGCACCATGTTCTTGAGGCGCAGGTCGGCAGGGTCCATGTGCAGCATGTCGGCGAGCTCGTTGACGGCGCTCTCCACGGCAAACTGGCCCTGGGTGGCACCGTAGCCACGATACGCGCCACCACGGTTGGTATTGGTGTAGACGGCGTCCCAGCTGAAGCGGCTCGCCTTCACGTGGTTGTAGATCGGCAGGCTCTTGTGGCCCGAAAGGCCGATCGTCGTGGTGGCGTGCTCGCCGTACGCGCCGGCGTTGGACAACGTATGCAGGTCGATGGCCGTGATGGTGCCGTCGTTCATGGCGCCCAGCTTAACGGTCATCTGCATCTGGTGGCGCGAGTTGCCCGCAGTGATGGTCTCCTCGCGGGTGTAGCAGCAGTAACTCGGACGGCCGGTCTGCTGGGTCACGAACGCCACGAAGATCTCGCAGCAGCCCGTCTGCTTGGAGCCAAAGCCGCCGCCGATGCGCGGCTTAATAACCTGCACCTGCGACTGCGGAATGTCGAGCGACTGCGCGACCATGCGGCGCACGTGGAAGGGCACCTGTGTGGAGGTGGTCACCGAAATGCGCCCGAACGCGTCGGTTGTCGCGAAGGCGCGGAAGGTCTCCATGGGCGCGGTCTGCGTGGCCTGGCTGGTGTAGGTGCGGGTGAAGACGATGTCACTCTGGGCGAAGGCCTCGTCCAAGTCGCCAAAGTCGTTCGTGCCGCTGCACACCAAGTTGCGCGGGACGTCGCCGCCCTGCGGGAACATAAAGGTCACGTCGCCCTCGGGGTGGACCACGATGTCGTTATCGAGCGCCTGGGTAAAGTCGAGCAGGGGCTCAAGCACCTC
>CAJMNP010000029.1 GCA_905214895.1 uncultured bacterium
TCATGCCGGTCGTATAGTCCTCATCGAGCGCCTGGCCGTCGACGACGACCTTGCCATCCTGCAGGTCGACCGTCTGGCCGGCCGTGGCGATGACGCGCTTGACAAGAACATCGTGCTCAGAGGTGCCGTCGGGGTTGTGGAACACCACGATATCGCCCTGTTTGACAGGCTGACCGAGCTCAAGGCTCACCTTTTGCGCCAGGATCTGATCGCCGATCTCGATCGTGGACTCCATGGAACCGGTGGGTACCACAAAGGGTTCGACCACAAATGAGCGAATCAAGAAGGTGGCGACCAGTGCGATCGCGACAACCACGACCCACTCAAACGCACCCTTTAGCACGGAATGCTGCGATGGAACCATTCTCACTCCTCGCTCTGCGAATACGAAGCGTCCAGGATCTCCTGCGCGTACGCGCGCTCCTCGGGCGTAAGGTGAGCCGTCTCGATAAGATCGGGACGCCAGCGACAGGTACGCTCGATGGCGTTCTTACGACGCCAGGCATCGACCTTGGCGTGGTCGCCGCTTACGAGTACTGGAGGTACGCCCTCACCATTGAACTCGGCGGGACGGGTGTACTGCGCGTACTCGAGCAGGCCACCGTCCTCGGCGGTCGAGAAGGACTCGTCCACATTGCTCATCTCGTCGCCCAAGGCTCCGGGAATGAGCCGTACGACGGCATCGGCCACGACCATAGCGGGCAGCTCGCCGCCCGTAAGCACGTAGTCGCCGATCGACAGACGCTCATCGGCATACGCATATGCGCGCTCGTCGACGCCCTCGTAACGGCTGCACACAAACAGCAGGCGCTCGCATTTGAGCAGGCGCTCGGCCACATGCTGCGTAAAGGGCTCGCCGCAGGGGGTGAAGAACACCACGGTGGGCTTGGGACCCTCGGAGCTAATAGCCTCAATTGCCTCGGCAATGGGCTCGACCTTCATGAGCATGCCCTGCCCGCCGCCATACGGCTCGTCATCGACGGTGCGATGGCGGTCATGCGTCCAGTCGCGCAGGTTATACGCCTTAAAATCAAAAAGGCCGGCCTTGCGGGCACGGCCCAAAATCGACGTGGACATGACGGGCTCAAACATCTCGGGAAAGACCGAAAGGGTCTCAATCAGCATGCTGTCCTCCCTACTTGTCCATATCGATCAAGCCGTCCATAACGTGGACGGAAATTGTTCCTGTGTCGGGAAGATCGAGCACAACCTGCTCGATCACGGGAATCAGCACCTCGCCGTACCGATCGCCCTCGACAACCCAAACATCGTTGGCGGGCGTCGACATAATCTCAACAATCGTGCCGAGCGAGCCAAAGCGCTCGTCGGTCACCTCGCGACCCATGAGGTCGGTATAGGCGGCGTCGAGCGAATCGAGCTCAAAGTCGTCACGATTGGCCAGCACATAGCATCCGGTGATGCCCTCGGCGGCCGTCAAGTCGTCTATGCCCTCAAACGAGACCAGATCGCCATCGCCCGTATCGGTGACGGACACGACCGTGCAAAAACGGTCGCGCTTGAGCGCCGGCGGCGTCAAGGCGACACGCATACCCGGCTCCAATACAGAAGGAAGCCCCCGCAGCGGCTGCGCGAGGACCTCCCCCTTCCTTCCGTGCGGCTTGACCACACGGGCGATGTTTTTGTACTGGGACCTCAAGGTCCTAGCCCAGAACCTCTACCTCGACAGCGGTGTCGAGGCGAGCGGCCAATGCACGGGCGAGCGTGCGAATGGCCTTGATGGTACGGCCACGACGGCCGATGACCTTAGCGACGTCATCCTCGGCAACCGAAACCTCAATCGTGGAGGCGTCGTCACCATCGATGACCTCGAGGCTCACGGAATCCGGGTCGTCGACGATCTGAACAACGAGATATTCGACGAGATCGGCGATGCGATCTGAGAGCATTGCCTCACCCTCGAGCTGTGCAGCGTCAACCTCAGGCACGATTTACTCCTCGGCGCCCTCAGCGGCCTCAGCGGCAGCCTTAGCGGCCTCGGCCTCTTTGGCGAGCTGCTTCTTGGACTTCTTGACGACGGTCTCGGTCTTCTCGCCCTCGTTGGCGGCCTTGACCAGAGCGGCGACGGCGTCGGTAAGCTGAGCGCCCTTGGACTGCCAGTCAGCAATCTTCTCGAGGTCGAGGTTGATGGTCTTGGGGGCGGTCATCGGATTGTAGCGGCCAACCTCCTCGATGATACGACCGTCACGCGGGGCGCGGGAATCGGCGACGACGACACGGTAGTACGGACGCTTCTTAGCGCCGTGACGAGCAAGGCGAATCTTGACTGCCAAAGGAAACTCCTCCAACCAAGCAGCTTTAGGCTGCAACTACAAACAAACAGTTGAACATAATACGCCATCGACGCGGGCAGGTGAAGTCCGTGAGACCAACTTCTTCGGTGTAGTCGAGGGCAAATCCATATCTTAGACAAGAATTCGCGATTTGCAAGCACATACACGCACCCCACATGAGCTGCGCGGTATACTCATGACATGGAAAGACGCGAACATACATACGGTTATGAGGATACTGCAGGCGTTACGCCGCCGCCCTGGACGGGTCCGGCGGTGGGCCTGATGGACCTCGATGCATTTTTTGCGAGCGTGGAGATGCTCGATCATCCCGAATGGCGCGGCAAGCCGCTCATCGTGGGTGGTGATGCCGATTCCCGCGGCGTTGTGTCCACGTGTTCGTACGAGGCACGTCGCTTTGGCGTGCATTCCGCCATGCCCTCGGCCGAGGCACAGCGCCTCTGCCCGCAGGCCATTTGGACGCACGGACACTTTGATCGCTACCACGAGGTCAGCGCGCAGGTCATGGCGATTCTTGCCGATGAGACCCCGCGCGTGGAGCGCGTGTCCATCGACGAGGCCTTTATCGATATCACACCGGGCCGCTTTGCGCCCGAGGATCCGCTGCTGGTTGCGCGGCGTATTAGCGACCGCGTTGCGGCACTGGGGGTGACGTGCTCCATCGGCGTTGGGTGCAACAAGACCGTGGCCAAAATCGCAAGCGAGCGGGACAAGCCGTTTGGTCTGACCATTGTGCGCCCCGGTACGGAACAGCGCTTTTTGGCCGCGCTGCCGGTATCTGCCATGAGCGGAATCGGGCGTTCAGCCGAGGAGCGACTGCGTCGCATGCGCATCTATACGCTCGGCGAGCTTTCACGCGCGCCAGAATCCACCCTGGCTGCAATCTTTGGCGTGAATGGCGAGCGCATGCGTCAACGTGCTTTGGGGCTCGAAGTATCCGAGGTCACCAGTCTGGATGAGGAACGTGAAGTTAAATCGGTGAGCAATGAGCGCACCTTTGCGAAGGATCTGACTGAACGTGGTGACATTGAGGCGGCGATCGCGCTGCTCGGCGAGTCGGTTGGGCGCCGCCTGCGTCGTCAAGGGCTGACAGGCGGAACCGTAACGCTCAAGCTCAAATACTCTTACGGCAGCGGACGCACGGCACAGCGCCGCTTGCCCCACCCCACCGACGACGAGAATATCTTTGTGGCCGTAGCGCTCGAGCTGCTCGACAATATCTGGCAAGAAGGCATGCACGTTCGTCTAGCGGGTATCGGCATGAGCGACTTCGACCACCAAGGCGGTATCCAAACCGACCTATTCTGCGAGATCGATGACCGCGGAGCCCAATCCAGCGACCGCCGCGACCTCTCCGTCGCCATCGACGCCGTCCGAGACAAATTCGGCGACACCGCCCTATCCTTCGGCCGCCAATCCCGCTTCTCCTCCCAATGATTTGCGTTTTGGGCAAAAAGAAAGCCGGGCAGCTGCAGGTAGCGCAACTGCCCGGCGAGCGGTAGAAGGTGGCTCTAGAGAAGCCCCGGCCCAAATAAGGTCCTAGAGGAGGTTGAGGGGGAGCTGGGGAGCGTCGCCCCAGAGCTTCTCGAGGCGGTAGAAGTCGCGGGCCTCGGGGGTGAAGACGTGGACGACAACCGAGCCGTAATCCATGAGCATCCAGGTCTTCTGCTCGCGGCCCTCGATGGAGAACGGATGCTCACCGCAAGCCTCGGCGACCTTCTCCTCGATCTCGTCGACGATAGAATCAACCTGACGGTTATTGGTACCGGTGGCGAGCACAAAGTAATCGCACACGTCGGAGAGCTCGGTCAGATCAAGCAGCTGCACGTCCTCGCCTTTCTTGTCGTAGGCGGCCTGCGCGGCGGCGCGGGCGACATCCTCGGCGGCGACACCGCTCGTGGACAGCGAGGCAGCGGTGCGGTCGGACGTGGCAACGAAGCTCTTGTGCTCCACACCTTCAAGAATCTGCTCGTCGGTCATGGTCTCATCGGCCATGGAATACCTCTTTCTAGACACACCCGAGCTAGCGCAGCTGGGCGTAATGGTTGTAAATCGTAATAGCCGTGGGATAAAGATAACGCCCGGAATGGATCACGTAGACCAGACCCTGCGCAAAACAGGAGAAGAACAACTCGTCAAGCGTCGACTCCCCCACCATCTTGCGCAGCGCGATGGCATAATCACCATGGCGGTTGGGCTCGATGGCATCGGCCACAAAGACCACCATATCGAGCGGCGTCATGTCGCAGGCGCCAACGGTGTGACGGTCGACAGCCTGGAAAACAGCAGACGATAGCTCGGGAAAAAGCTGCGGAAGCTCATAGGCGGCTACCGGGCCATGCAGCAGCGGTGTCGCGGCCGAAGGAGAGCCGGCAACCTTAATGCCGTAGTGCAACGCGCGGGCCACGAGCTCGTCGTCGGAGAGCACCTTATCCCAGTCGTGAATCAGGCCGGCGGCGGCGGCATCAAAGCGGTCAACGCCGTAGACCTCGGCCAAATGAAGCGCGGTCTCGGCAACGCCCAGCGAATGCATGTAGCGCTTGCGCTTATCCTTCATACGCACATCAAGCAGCTCTTGAATGCGCTTAAGCAGCGCGCGCTCATCGCCTTCAAACTGATCCTCTACCGACAACGTAGACCCCCATCACTCAAAATCTTCTTGACCCAGATCGGTATACAGCCCGCGTTTACGAATATAGCCGAGCACGGACTCGCTCGTAAGATAGCGCACGCTCATGCCACGGGCAACTCGCTTGCGAATGTTGGTCGAGCTAATCGCCAGCGCCGGAATCTGGATATAACGCACGTCAAACGGCAGACCCGACTCTTTAATTCGCGCGCGAGCAGTATCGATATCAAAGCCCGGTCGCGTCGCCGCAATAAACGTGGCAAGCTCGGCGATTCGGTCGGCATCATGCCAGGTCACAATATCTATAATCGCGTCAGCGCCCGTAATAAAGTAGAGCTTTACCTGAGGCGGGTAAAAGTCGCGAAGGGCATGAAGCGTATCGGCCGTATAGGTCACGCCCGGACGGTCGATCTCGAATCGGCTCGCCAAAAAAGCCGGATTCGCAGCGGTGGCGAGAACCGTCATGGCATAACGGTCCTCGGCAGGCGTCACCGGTTTGTCGAGCTTAAAGGCGGGAGAGCCGGCCGGCATAAAGAGCACGGCGTCCAAGTCGAGCGACTCGCGCGCCTGCTCGGCGGTAACCAAGTGCCCGTAGTGAATCGGGTCGAAGGTGCCACCCATGATGCCAAGCCGAAACTCCTGACCATCCTTGATAGGCAGCTCAGGCAGACCAATTCCACCGCGCAGCGACATGACTTACTCGCCCTCCGGGGTCTCGACATCGTCCGCGACGTCCGCCGCATCGACAACCTCGACGCCCTCGTCCGCAGCATCGGCTACGTCAAAGACCTCAACGGCAACGTCCCCGCCTTCGTCCTCAAGCTCCTCCTCGTACTCCGAGAAGTCCTCGGCGCCCTCAAAGTCAAAGGCGCGCTGGCAAATGCGGACCTCGTCGCCCGCACGGCAGCCGGCCTTCTCGAGCGCGTCGTCAACACCCATGCGCGCGAACTTATGCTGCAGGTAGATGACGGCCTCCTCGTTTTCCCAGTCGGTCTGGATGACCATGCGCTCGATGGCGCGACCGACCACGCGGAAGGCGTGGGGCTCTTCCTGAACAATACGGAAACGCTTCTCACGCTGCAGGCGACGGCGCTCCCACTCATCGTCACGCAGATCGACCGGCTCATCGGAGACAGCCAACTCGGCGCGCAGCTTAGCCACCTGCTCTCCCACGGCAAGCATCAGCGTGTTGAGGCCGGCGCCCGTTACAGCAGAAACGGCAAAGAACATATGTCCATCATCGAGCGCAGCGCGTTTGAGGTCGGCAATCTTGTCAGCCGTGCCCGGCGCATCGCACTTGTTGGCGACGACGATCTGCGGGCGCTCCGAGAGCTCGGCGCCATACTGCTCGAGCTCGCGGTTGATGATGCGATAGTCCTCGACCGGATCGCGATCCTCAAAACCGCCCGTCATGTCGACGACATGCATGATAAGTGCCGTGCGCTCGATGTGGCGCAGGAACTGATGGCCCAGACCCTTGCCCTCGCTCGCACCCTCAATAAGGCCGGGGACGTCGGCAACGACATAGGAGTACTCACCGGCACGCACCATACCCAGGTTGGGCACGAGCGTGGTAAACGGATAGTCGGCGATCTTGGGTCGGGCGGCACTCATGCGCGCAATGAGCGAGGACTTGCCGACCGAGGGAAAGCCCACGAGCGCGGCATCGGCCATGAGCTTCATCTCGAGCTCAATCCAGTGCTCCTCGGCCGGCTCGCCCAGCTGGGCGAATGCGGGCGCGCGGCGCACCGACGTCACAAAGTGCGTATTGCCCAGGCCACCGGCGCCACCAGGGGCCACGACAACGCGCTCGCCATCATGCACCAAGTCGGCAATCTCGAACATCGGGGTCTGCGTCTCGGGGTCGAGCTCGCGCACCACGGTACCCATGGGAACCTTCAAGATAAGGTCCTCGCCGCTCTTTCCGTTGCGGCGGGCGCCCTGACCGTGCGTGCCGCGCTCGGCACGAAAATGATGCTTAAAGCGGTAATCGATCAGTGAAGACAGCTGAGCATCGGCCTGGATGACGACATTGCCGCCACGACCGCCGTCGCCGCCATCGGGGCCACCCTTGGGGACAAAGGCCTCGCGCCTAAACGACATGCATCCGGCACCGCCGTCGCCGCCGCACACGTTAATGCGGCTGATATCGGTGAACTGTGACAACAGAATCGCCTCCTACAAAAAGAGGGAGACCCTTGAATCCTAAAACTCAAGTGCCTCCCACATATGTGCTCTATGAAGGGTGAATTACGCGTTCGCGAGCGGGCGTACGCTGACCCTGTGCTTGATACCCTTGTGGAACTCAACGGTACCGTCGACCAGCGCGAACAGCGTGTCGTCCTTGCCACGGCCAACGTTCTCACCCGGGTGGATGTGAGTGCCGTGCTGACGGACGAGAATCGTGCCCGTGGTTACCGCCTGGCCGGCATAGCGCTTCGTGCCAAGGCGCTGACCGCGGGAGTCACGGCCATTACGGGAGGAACCGAGTCCTTTTTTGTGTGCCATTGTGTATACCTACTCTTTCGTTACGAGTGTAATCTACTCGGCGACGGGAGCCTCGGCAACAGCCTCGGCCTCTGCCTTGACAGCCTTCTTGGCGCGGGACGTAGCCTGGACCTTCACGATCTTCAGCTTGGTGAGCTGCTGACGGTGACCCTTCAGACGACGATAGCGCTTACGCTTGTGGAACTTGAAGACCAGCTGCTTCTCGCCCTTGAACTGCTCAACGATCTGAGCGGTAACCTTGGCCTTGGCCAGCTTGTCGGGATCGGTGACGATCTTCTTACCATCGTTGAGGAAGATGACCGGCAGGGTGACCTTGTCGCCCTCATTGCCCTCGATCTTCTCGACGGTGATGACATCGTCGGTGGCGACCTTGTACTGCTTGCCGCCCGTGTTAACGATTGCGTACATGTTTACTTGCCCTTCATGCATCAGTTAGTGCAACAGCCGAATATAGTAGCAGGCGATAATACCCCCGTCAACGAGTATGTGGAGCAAATCCACAAGTTCGCACAGGTATGGGGCTGACGAGTCGGCCCTCGTCGTCCTCGCATGCTTGATTCTGACGCTCGACATCGTAGGAGCAGATGGTCACGAGGTCTTGCATACCGGTGGAAACAATAGGTGCATCGACGCCCGGGGTCAAGCCCTGCAACAAAACATCAGCAGCGGAAAGCAAAATTTCCGGACGCATGGAGCCCTCGTTGTCGGCATGGGTGTCGAGCATGAGCACCAAATGGTCAGGGCGCTCCCCCGCCGTGAGCTCATAGCCCACGAGCGTGTGATCCAAATCCAAGCGCTTGCTCTTTTTGCCGCGCGCGTAGTCGATGCCATGGTCCGCGCGCAGCGTGTCGATCGCACGACGCACCTCGTCGGCGCTTACGGGCGCCTCGGGATCCAAGTGCAGGTCGATGCGATACGACAGACGCGTGAGCTGCGCCGTCAACGCCGGCGTGCGCACGTCGATGTACGCCGCCTCGATGGGCGCCAGATCGGCCGGAGACGCCGCAGCCAGGCGCCCAAACGCCTCGTCGAGCGCCACGAACTCGGTCATAAACAGGTCATACCACTCGCAGGTCGACGACGTACCCACCGGTAGCGCCGAAGAGAAGCCCACGCGCATGTGCGGAGAGAAGCCCTGTGTGACGGCATAGGGAAGTCCCGCGCGGCGCACGATGCGCTCAATGGTATGGATTACTTCGAGATGGCCCAGGTACTTAAGGCGATCGCGCTTGCCATAGCGAACACGAAGTCTAAAGAGCGTGGGGTTGTCGGTCAGGCGCTCACTCATGCGCGATCACCCATCAATACATTCTTGGCGTGAAGCGTGGGGCAGATTCCGCAGCCGGTGCACGACGTGCGGGTGCAGTCGGGAGTCGTGACGCCCTCGAGTGAGCGACGGTACTCGCGCTCGAGGAAGCCGCGCGTGCAGCCGGTGCTCACATGCTCCCACGGTAGGCGCCAGTCCAACTCGTAGGGCAGGTGCACGAGCTCATTGAGGTCGATGCCGTTTTTGGCAGCAGCCTCCTTCCAGTTATCGAGCGAGAAAT
>CAJMNP010000030.1 GCA_905214895.1 uncultured bacterium
GGCCCTCGCCACGATCCTGGCGCAGGTGCGCGCGGGCACGCCGGTCTCGGCGGACAGGGCGAGCGGGCCCAGCAGGAGCGAGGACCGGGCCTCGCGGACCAGGGCCTCGACCTCGGGCGGCGTGAGCCTCGCGAGCCTGCGGGGCCTGCTCGGGCGGTCCCCCATCGGCTCCCCGGCCCGGGCGCGCGTGACCCACTTGCTGGCGGTCTGCCTGCTCACGCCCATCTGCCGGGCCACCTCGCCGACCGCCTCGCCGGCCTCGATGCGCTCGACCAGCCGCTGACGGCCCCAGGGTGTGAGGCGTGCGTTAGGATGTTGTGACATGGGAGGGCCCCTCTCTTCGCTGCAGACCTAGACAATCCACAGCTTCGCGGAGCCCTCCCTACTTGTCACTAGTCAGACGTAAACAACCTGTTGGCACTAAACAGCTAGGCGCCAGCCGCTAGGCGCTCGCCTGGTCGCCGAGCCAGCCCAGGGCCACGGCGGCGTAGGCGGTGGCAGCGAGCGGCAGTGCCTCGTCGGCAAAGCGAACGCCGGGGTTGTGCTGCGGAAGCCCCTGTTCCACGTCCGTGGGCTGGGCGCCGATCATGAAGTATGCGGAGGGCACGCGCTCAGACACGAGCGAGAAGTCCTCGGACGCCATGTTGTGCATGCCGCCCACCTGCGGGGCATCGGGCAGCGCCGCGGCAACGTAGCCCTCGCACGCCTCCACCATGGCCTCGTCGAGCACCAGCGGCGGCACGTCGTTGATGACCTCGATCTGGGCATCGCAGCGATACGTGGCCGCCACGCCCCGGACCAGCTCGCCGATGCGCTCCACCAGCTCGCGCATGAGCGCGGGCTCGAACACGCGCATGGTGCCCGCGAGCACGCAGGTGTCGGGGATGACATTGGCGGCGGCGCCCGCCTGGAAGGAGCCGATGGTGAGCGCGACCTCCTTCATGGCGCTCACCTCGCGCGCGATGAGCTCCTGCAGCGCCAGGTGCACGTGCACGCCCGCGGTGATGGGATCGACGCCCGTCTCGGGGGCGGATCCGTGGCAGCCCTTGCCCGTGAGCACGATGCGGAAGCCGTAGACGCCCGAAAGCACCGAGATGCCGTGGGCGACGACCCCGAGTGGCATGGCGGCGATCACGTGCGAAGCGTAGGCCACGTCCACCTTCGGGGCCTCGAGCAGGCCGTCCTCGATGGCGGCGCGGGCACCGAGGAAGGTCTCCTCACCCGGCTGGAACACGAGCTTGACGGTACCGAGCTTTGCAATCTCGGCCTCGCGGGCCTTGAGCAGGCGAGCGGCACCCAGCAGCGAGGTGGCGTGCAGGTCGTGCCCGCAGGCGTGCATGCGCCCGCAGGTGGCGGCGAAGGGCTCGCCGGACTCCTCGGCAACGGGCAGGGCGTCCATGTCCGCGCGAAGCAGGATGGTGGGACCGGCCTCCTCATCCGTAGCCGTGCCGTCGCCCGCGGCAGCCGCTTGCGCGCCGCGGCCGATGAGCGCGATCACGCAGGAGCCGTCCACCGCCGTGCGGAAGGGAATCCCCAGCTCCTGCAGGTGCTGCCGCACAAAAGCGCTCGTCTGCGGCAGGCTGAGTGAAAGCTCGGGAATCCGGTGCAGCTCATGGCGCCAGTCCGCCAGCTCGTCGGAGAAGGCCTGGGCCTCTCCCGCCAGGTCCACAATTCGTAGATCGGTCACATGTCCCCCATCCTCGAGATGCAATATATCGACTGTAAGCGCTTTGTTGCACTGCGGTGCGTGCGCGGGACAACGCAACCGGCTTTTTACAATCGACGAACGCGGGGGCTGCTACGGGGTAGCCCCCCGCACAGAGAAACCCCCAATCCCAAACGCGTCGGTTCCGTTTGGGATTGGGGGGCGTTGCGATTCAGCCGCGGGGATGGCCCCTCGGGATCGAGCGACTACTTTGCCATGAGCTCCGTGCCGTTGACAGTCACGCTCGCCACCTGGTCCACGTCGATGATCTGGTCGAAGAAGAAGCCGCGCTTGATAATCTCCCTGCCGCCGACTTCGTCCCTGTTCATGGAGCTGCTCGCGTTCGACACCTCGATCTTGCTGCCGTCCTTCATCGTGAAGACATAGTCCTGGTTACAGAAACTCTCCAGCGCGCCTTGCCGTTCTTCGGTCTCCTGACCGCTTTCCGCGTTCCCGGAATCCTCAAGCAAGCCATTTACCGAGTACTCGATGGTGAACGCCACGGGGCTGATCGTCGCCTTATCGATGGTGGCATCCATGCCGCCCTGCTTGATCTTGGTTCCCTCGCCGATGGACACGCCCGCATCCTCGTAGTTCACCTTAAAATCGAGCTTCCACTCACCCTTGGCGAGCAGCTTGCCGGCATTCGCCGCGTTCGCGCTCTGGTCGCCCGAGGTGGCATCGCCCGCGCTCACGCCCTCGTCGGCGCTGTACACCTTAAGGTCGCGTAGATCCACGTGGATGGTCTTGCCAATGAGCGATTCGCCGCCATCGACGTCGACGTTCCACTCCTCAACGTACTGCACCTTGTTGTCGGTGGGATCGGCATCGTAGAAGTACGCACCGCCAGCCATTCCGCGGGTGCCGTCGATGAAGCTGCCGGGGGATTCGAAGCCCATGCTGGCGGCACTGTAATTGCCGCCGGAGAAATCGAAGGGCTTGCCGTCATCGCGCGAGATCGTGTAGACGATCTTTACGTTGGCGGCATCGCCGATGATGGCGTCCGCGGTGACGGTCACGCCGTTCGAGGTTGCGGAAGCGCCCGCGGGACGGCCGACCTTGTCGACGATCTTGGTGTCCGCCACGCTGCCGCCGAACAGGTCTTGGACGACCTGCGAAAGCGGAACCGAGATGACGCCCGAGGCGATCGCCATGCCGCCGCCACCGAGCAGGAGCGCCGCCACCAGACCGGCCGCCACGGCCCAGCGGGTGCGGGGGCGGCGCGTGCTACGGCGTTGACGGCGCGGCGCGACGGACTGGGACCCCGTTACCGCCATGGCGGGAGCAGCGTTCGCCGCCACTCGTGCCGGCATCTCGAGCACCTGCGGCGGCACATGGAGGGGCGCCTCTGCATCCTTCGCCGCTGCAGCTTCCTCGGCTGCCCGCGCCGCGGCCTTCGCTACAACCGCTTGGCGCAACTTGCCCTTGAGACGCGCCTTGGCGTCGTCGGAGAGGCCGGCCCCGGAGAGCTCGCCCTGGTACGCGGCGAGGAACTCCCGCTCAAAGGCGTTGAACTCGTGCTGGTTCCCGTTCATCTTCTGCTCGCTCATCGTGCGTCTCCTTTCAGCATCTCGCGCAGCGTCTTGCGGCCGCGGCTCAAACGGGCGTTCACGGCAACCTCGCTCGCTCCGGTGATGGTGGAGATCTCGCGCGCCGAATAGCCCTCGTAGTAGTACAGGTAGATGGTCTCGCGATAGAGTGCCGGCAAGGCGTTCACCGCGGCGAGCACGGGCGAGTCGCTGCCCGCGATTTCCGCTTCGGGACCCTCGGTCGTAAGCGTCTCGAGCACCGCCGTCTCCTGCACGCCGGCCTCGTCGTCCAACGTCACCGTGCGCTGCCGGTACGCGCTCTTGAGCACGTCCTTGCACGCGTTGATGGTGGCGCGGATGATCCAGGCCTTCTCGTGCTCCGCGCTGGTGAACCGGCGGGTGCCGCTGCCCATGAGGTCGAACAGCTTGAGAAAGACCGTCTGGCAGATGTCCTCCGCGTCCGCGCGCGAGCCCAGGTAGGTGTAGCTCACGCGGGTGATGAGGTCCGCATAGGCCTCGACCAAGCGGTCGATCTCGGACTCGATGAACGCCGGCGTCGCGGGTGCCGTTCGCTCGCTCCCGGCGGGTGCCGCCGTATCGTCCACGCCCCTCACCCCCTCGTACTTACGCGCCGTTGCATACTGCATGGTAGCCTCGCTCTCGGTTGGATTGGAGAGGGCTCGTCCCTCTCCCCCTTCACCTTCAACACGAGCGAGTCGCTCAGAACCTGACGAGATTGACGGTTTTTCTCGAGCGAGCGTACCGGAGCGGCGCTGACTAACCGTCTATCCAACCACGCAGAAGTGGTGTCCGCGCCGCATGCTATGCTGCGAACCAGCAGAAGGGCGTTTACATAAGCCCTCAACGTTTCGGAAGGCGTGGAGGCTCTTCTCCAGCGGCGCACTGGAGCATTGCTAAGAGCCGTCCGCAAGATGGAGAGGGCGCCCTGGCAATATCGAAGGCCGCATCTGAGATGCACTCGCCCAGACGTGGCAAGCCTGCTCCCCTACGCCTCGAACCGATCCGCGACGCGCACGACCGGGACCGCGCACAGCGGCGCGAGGGCGAACGTCAATATGAGTGTAGGCGGCTGTCCCCGAGTGCCGGCAGAAAAGGAACGTCCCTAAGTACCGAAAGAGTGTCCCTTTTGACTAGTCGATAAAGAACGTCCCCGATGACTAAAGACTGGGAGTTCGATGCGATTTCGTCCGCCTTTGCTCCGATGTCGCTTTCCGTTGCTTGCCGCAACGCCTCGTTGCGGGCAACAATCGGGCCGGGGCCAAGCGAAGGGTCCGCCTGCCGCTTCTCTTTGCCGGCTTGGCAGAGCTGGGCGAGCGCGAGGCAGGCGGCGCCTATGCCGAGCAGGCAAAGGGCGGCAAGCGCCAGGTGCCGTGCCTGTTCATTGACGGCAAGCCGCTGTACGAGTCCAGCGACATCATCGCCTGGTTCGAGCAGAACGCATAACAACCCCCGCGCGCCAAGCGTCCATCCAATACGGCACCACTAACGCAGCAACGCACGCAAGGCGGCCCCGCTGTTCCAGCTGGGTCGCCTTATTTGTTCGTTACGTCTCCCTATGCTCCTAAAGTATCGAAGGGAACAACTACAACGCCATCAGATCTCATACGAGCTATCCCACCGACGCCTACAATGACAGCCTTGACTGCCGGGGGCTTTTCTCCGCGCTCCGTCATCTTGCGTTCAAGCGCTAGAAGACTTGAAGCCGCTTGGTCTTCCTGCATGTAGCCGAGTTTCACCTCAAACGCACCCCAGGCACCGTCTTTACGTTGGACAATCAGATCGACCTCGAGATTGGAGTCGTCCCGATAATGCATGACCTCGGCGCCCATGAGACGTGCATATACCAACATGTCATGCGTCACAAGCGATTCAAACATAAATCCGAGCGTCTTTAGGTCAGACACAAGGGCTTCCGGCGTCGCTCCCAACGCCGCCGCCGCCAATGATGGATCAACAATGTGGTGCTTCTTTGCCGACCTGATTCGTACCGGCGATCTTAGCGCGGGATTCCATGCGGAAATATCATCAACGAAGAATACCCTCGTCAACGCATCGATATAGCTGGAAACCGTTGAGGTAGAGATCGGCGCCAGTCCAGCCATTCCGGTATCTGCCACCACCGTCCTCTTCGCCGCCAGCGTTGCCTCATTGCGAGCCAGCGCGCTGATGAGCCTCCGGACCATCTCTGGTTTGCGCGTCCGACCGTCTATCCGGCTCAAATCCTCGCTCGCCACGGCATCAATATACGATGACGCAATCATCATCGCTTGGCGATCCGTAAGCCTTGCGGCGACCGGCCATCCACCCCGGCACACCGCCGAAGCGATATCCAAAACTGTTCCCGACGAAAGCCCTTCTGGTTTGGCTCCTTCAAACAATGCACGTAAAGAAATGACCCCGCTGCTTTTTCCAAGCTCGAGCTGCGTGAGCGTATCCATCCGCACGCGTCCAATTCTTCCCGCTCCGCTGTGCAATGGCTTATTTAGGTCGAGCGGCGTCGCAGAGCCGGTGAGGAGAAATTGACCAGCTTCACCCCGGGCTCTGTCACATTCGTAACGAACGGCATCCCATAGGGACGGCACTTCCTGCCATTCATCAATCAAACGCGGGCGCTCTCCCGCCAGCGCAGAAGTAACATCAAGCTCAGCAAGTCGCTTGTTCCGATATCCACCGGTTGGATCGGCAATATACAATTCCGATTTTGCCGCGCGCGCGGCAGACGTCGACTTTCCGCACCACTTTGGGCCTTCAACTAAAACGGCACCAAAGGTTTCCAAATTATCTCGCAGAAGCTTATCTGTCAGTCGTGCAATATACATCCTGCGCCTCCTCTAGTTAATGTCATTTTACGCGTTTTTCGAATGATTCGTTACGCGTTTTTCGAATGACGACGCATGCCGCTTGATATGGAGAGGGTCGGCTTCCAATCTGAACCCGCTACAGCAGATCCCCCAACACCTCTCGCCAACGCCGCCGAAGACGCTCGAGCGTCCAAGCTGCGTTGACGAGGCGCGTTGGAGAGCCCATCGGCGATGCCGGTGTTGTGCTGGATGTAGCCCTCGACGAGGAGGTTATCTGTTTGATGGGATTCGTATACTACGAGGAGAAGATGGAACCGTTATCAGCGACGACGGCAAACCTATTCTTCAGTATGTATGGGGCAAGTACTGGGTAAACAACCATGCACGCATTCTCAAGGCTTCCTCAATCTATCGCCGTTCACCGTCATCGACGGTGGGGGGCGGTAGGTCGAACCGACTCGATGGCCTCCTCGGCTGGGGAGCGCGCCACCCAGATAGTCAGCCAGGTCTTGCGGATCATCCAACTTCACCGTGTAGGGCAGGCCACCATAGGCAAGGTAGTGGTTGAACAGGCTATCTGCCGGAACCTCCGGAAACGCCGAACGATATTCCGCAAAGGAGAGGGACAGCACATGAAGCTCAACGTACCTGCCGGTGAGTGCTGATGTTCTCCTGCAACGGCCTGGTGGGCACGAAGAACCGCTTCGGGCGCCACTCCGAGGAGTGCGGGGCCCGCGGCATGCGGCACAACAAGGCGCTGAAGGCCGTAGCCAGGAAGCGTCTCAAGGCCATCTACTCGATCATGAGGAGGCCGAGACCCTACGAGGAGCGGCCCGGGACATAGCCGGGGCGACGGGGGGAGTCGGAAGGCGCGCCCGTCGGACGGGCGAAGCATGCCGCGACGGCGGCCCCGACAATCCAGGCCTTACTTGACAAGGACTAAGGAGACACCCCCTCCCGCCACGCGATGACTAGCTCCGCAAATTGTCCGGCTCGGCACCAGCGTAGAACAACTGCAAGCCAAGAGGATTCGTGAACTCGTTGGCCGACGCCGTCGTCCGCGCCATCTCAAACGAGGCCAACGCCGAGTCGAACCCCGTGCAGCCCCAACCGGCAAGGCCCAGCACGAGCCCCGCACCGATCATGACAGCCGCCACGAGGTGCACGAGATTCCAAGTGGGATGCATGGAACCCCACTCCCACCGGGGCACCTCGGAGCGAACGAAGGGGGACGCGACGGCGCGAGCGCACCAGACGATTGCCCTGACCAGCGACTTCGAAGCGGCAACGGCCAGATGGATGCCGAACACCCCCACGCCGGCAACGGCGACGCCACAGCCAAGCCCCATCAGCGCGCCGGCGACGCTCCCCGCCTTGACGCCCGCCACAAGGTACAGGAGGCCGATGGGAGCCCCGAGTAGCATCGACGCGGCAATAGCCCATACAGCCACAAGCAGACCGAAGAGGCCAATGAAGCATCCGATGACCGCTATGATCACGCCGAGGGTCAGGGGTATCCACACGGGCGAACCGATCACGGCGGCCACGACTAACGCCACAAACCACGACCTCGGGGTCTTGGGCGACCTGAGCCGCGCCGCCGCCCGCGGGACGGCGGGCATCTCGGAGATGATGCGCGCCGCGGCCTCCGCCGGGGGCTCGAGCGACCCAACGGCCTCCTCCTCGGAGACACCCGCCTCGACGCGATCGTCGACCATCTCCTCGTAGAAGGAGACAGCACGATCAACCTCGTCCTTTGAGAACGCGGCAAGCCCCGCCCTCAGCTCGGAGAGATACTCGTCCTTCGTCATGATTGCCTCCCCGTTCCATCAGTCGTGATTGCCGTCTCGATGTAGTCGTAGACCGCCCGGACCTCTGCGCGCTCCGCCCGGAACCGCTCGAGCGCCTCGCGCCCAGCCTCCGTGGCCAGGTAGTACTTGCGGAGCCTCCCGTTGTGCTCAGACGAGCGAACGGATACCTGACCGACCCTCTCAAGGCGCTTGAGCACCGGGTAGAGCGTCGACTCCGTGAGCCCCAGCGCCTGGGGCACGTTACGGATGATCTCGTAGCCGTACGACTCTCCCCCGCATACCGAGGCAAGCACGCACGCCTCCACGAAGCCGCGCTTCATCTGCGGGTCCATCGCGTCACCTCATCTCATTCGCTGTAATACCCGTCGCTGTCTTATACTATGCGTTATGTGGTGTGTTGTGTCAACAGGTATATGAGAAAGATGAACGTCATTAGCTGATTGGGACGCGAACTCTCCCGAGGTCGGAAGACGCTGCCCCTACCCCGCCGGGAGCTCGAAGGTGAAGGTCGTGAGGCGGCCGGGGTCGCTCTCGCAGGAGATGGAGCCGCCGAGGGCCTCGGCGCGGCGTCGGGCAATGGCGAGGCCGAGGCCGTAGCCCTCCGCGCCCGGGCCGCGCGTGCGGGCGGCGTCGCCGCGCCAGAGGCGGTCGAAGACGCGGGGCACGTCGGCCGGGGCGATCCCGGGGCCGGTGTTGGACACCGAGACCGCGACGCGCCGCCCGCGGCGGGCGGCGGCAATGCGCACTGACCCGCCCTCGTCGGTGTACTTGATGGCGTTGGCGAGGAGCTCGCCCAGGATAGCCGAAAGGTCGTCCGCGCCGCAGGCGACCGCAGTGCCGGTCGCGACCGACAAGGACAGAGTGATCCCGCGCGCGGTAGCGCGGGCAGAGAGCCTGCCGACGAGCGCCGAGGCGACCGTGCTCGCGTCGCAGGCACCCGCGTCCGCAGAGACGACCGGCCCGCGCGCGGCCTCGACCAGCCCGCGAACGAGGCCGTCCATCTCGTCGAGGTCCTGCCTCAGGTACCCCGTCCAGCGCGCCTGCTGTTAGCGTCAATCTATTTTTCACCAGTTTCGCTAAACAGGCGCGCCGTTCGCGC
>CAJMNP010000031.1 GCA_905214895.1 uncultured bacterium
CGGCAGCAGAGACAGGCGAACTTGTTCTCTATGGTGAAGAAGAACAAGGCATCGGCACGCCCGACATGAAGTTCGGCGAGGAATGGGCTGACACACGCAGCACAATTGATAAGGACACATCAAGTGACACGGTCATTAATGGCACGATGTACTTTGCCGCTATGGATCGCGAGCGAGATTTTCAACATGCAGTCACCTGGAATATCCACTGGACCGAGGGTGAAGGTGAGAGTGCGAGGCAGTTTGAGGCGTCGACACCCGAGTTCAATATTGGAGCGTACGTCGATACAAAGGGGCTCCGCTCCGGTGACTCGCCTCTAGAGATTAGCCCGTTTTCCATCCAGACGCACATTGATGATTTGGGCTATGAAGCAGTTGATAATAAGCTGACCGTCAGCTACAAGGATGGATCGGAGCAGATTATCGAAGATGACGACGCAGGGGTGTTCAACTTATATTTTTCTTATGCGCGCAATAGCGGAGAGAACATTTGGGTGCCAACGAAGTTGATTGATGTCGATCAAGTGGTCTCGGTAACCCTCGAGGGCACGAGGTACACATCAACAGGAGAGACTCAAACGGAAGAACCCTTTACCATCGTCTATTCGTAAGGCTTGAGGCCGCTTCCCACTAGGGGAAGCGGCCTTTTTTGCGTTATATGGACGGTTATTTTGAGCGATATTCGCCTGAATTTCGGAAGTATGCGGCAAAATCTCGATGGGTCGACCACACCGCATATGCTCAAGCGCTCTACCTGCGGGTTTATTATCGAAAACCCCGGTGTGCTCGGCAGGTCCAGAATTTGCCGCATACTTCCGAAAGCGCCGCCGATTTCCCTATGACAGATGAGGGCGGATCACCGCTGGAGCGCGACGTTTCCGCAGATAAAACCGACCAAAATAAACCTGTCCCGTTTTGGCAGGTAACGTTGCCCCGACGAGCACGTCGGATTCCCGGACCGGGCGGCACAGGGGTTAAGTTTGTCGCGAGTTCCGCACGCAAAGGAAAGCACTTAATGTGCTTTCCGTCTTGCGCAGGACTGTAGAGCAGCAAACTTAACCCCTGTGCCGCCCGGTCCGGGAATCCACCCCCGCGCACAGGAGGGGATTCCTTTTGTGTAGGCTTTGCGGAAATATGCCAATTTTAGGATACGCCCGGCGGCGTGGTCTGTTGACGGCACAGCTAACGCCACGTATCCTATCGAACTGCGTGTTTCGTAGGGGGATGCTGACCCCTCGATTCAAGCCGTTGCATTTTACAGAAAGCTGGAATCATTCGAGAAGGAGTACGCTTTGCCTACTATTAACCAGCTGGTTCGCCAGGGCCGTCGTTCCGTGCCCAAGAAGTCCAAGAACGCTGCTCTGCAGCACAACTCCCAGAAGCGCGGCGTGTGCACCCGCGTCTTCACCACGAGCCCCAAGAAGCCGAACTCGGCTCTTCGTAAGGTTGCCCGTGTTCGCCTTGTCAACGGCATCGAAGTTACTGCTTACATCCCGGGTGAGGGCCACAACCTGCAGGAGCACTCCATCGTGCTCGTCCGCGGCGGTCGTGTCCGTGACCTCCCTGGTGTCCGTTATCACGTCATCCGTGGCGCCTACGACGCTGCTCCGGTCCAGAACCGTATGCAGGCCCGTTCCAAGTACGGTGCTAAGCGCCCCAAGGCTAAATAAGCCAGATAACGTTTTGATACTTTCGCCGTGTGCCGCCTAAGCGCCGCACGGTAGACACTTAAGGAGATTTCACATGCCGCGTCGTGCAGCAGCTAATCGTCGTGAGGTTCAGCCTGACGCCGTTTACAACAACCGCCTGGTGACTCAGCTCATCAACAAGGTCCTTCTTGACGGCAAGAAGGCCACCGCTGAGCGCATCGTTTACACCGCTTTCGAGATCGTTGCCGAGAAGTCTGAGGGTGGCGACGCTCTCGCTACCTTCAAGAAGGCTATGGACAACGTCAAGCCCACGCTCGAGGTTAAGCCCAAGCGTGTCGGTGGCGCTACCTATCAGGTCCCGATGGAGGTCAACTCCCGTCGTTCCACCGCTCTGGGTATCCGCTGGATCGTCAACTTCTCCCGCGCTCGCAAGGAGAAGACCATGGCCGAGCGTCTCGCCAACGAGATCCTCGACGCCTCCAACGGCCTGGGCGCTTCCGTCAAGAAGCGTGAGGACGTCTTCAAGATGGCCGAGGCCAACCGCGCGTTCTCTCACTATCGTTGGTAAGTTAAGGTAAGGAACTAACATGGCTAAGCCTAAGTACAAGCTTTCCGATACCCGTAACATCGGCATCATGGCCCACATCGATGCCGGTAAGACCACCACGACCGAGCGTATTCTTTACTACACCGGTAAGACCCACAAGATCGGTGAGGTTCATGAGGGCGCTGCCACCATGGACTGGATGGTTCAGGAGCAGGAGCGCGGCGTAACCATTACCTCCGCTGCTACCACGTGCTTCTGGAACAAGGACGGTAAGGACTACCGCATCCAGATCATCGACACCCCGGGCCACGTTGACTTCACCGCCGAGGTCGAGCGCTGCCTGCGCGTCCTCGATGGTGCTGTCGCCGTCTTCGACGCCGTTGCCGGCGTTCAGCCCCAGTCTGAGACCGTTTGGCGTCAGGCTTCCACCTTCAACGTCCCCCGCATCGCCTTCATCAACAAGTATGACCGCGTGGGCGCTGACTTCTTCAACGCTATCGAGACCATGAAGGATCGTCTCGACGCTAACGCCGTGGCCGCTCAGGTCCCGATGGGCGCCGAGGACAACTTCTGGGGCGTCATCGACCTCGTCACCATGACTGCATGGGACTTCAAGGCCGACGAGAAGGGCATGACCTACCCCGAGCCGATGGACGAGATCCCGGCTGAGTTTGCCGACATCGCTGCCACCAAGCGCGAGGAGCTCCTCGACGCTGCTGCCAGCTTTGACGACGAGCTCATGGAGAAGATCCTCATGGAGGAGGACTTCACCGTCGAGGAGCTCAAGGCTGCTCTGCGCAAGGGTGTTCTGGCCAACGAGCTTAACCTCGTCTTCGTGGGCTCCGCCTACAAGAACAAGGGCGTCCAGGAGCTGCTCGACGCTGTCGTCGACTACCTGCCCAGCCCGCTCGACGTTGAGGCCGTCACCGGTACCGATCCGGACACCGGCGAGGAGATCCAGCGTCATCCTTCCTTCGACGAGCCCTTCTCCGGCCTGGTCTTCAAGATCATGACCGACCCGTTCGTCGGTAAGCTCACCTACGTCCGCGTTTACTCCGGCCGCGCTGAGTCCGGCTCCTACGTGGTCAACGCTTCCAACGGTCAGCGCGAGCGCCTCGGCCGCATTCTCGAGATGAACGCCGCCGAGCGTATCGACCGTGACGACGCTGCCGCCGGCGACATCGTCGCTTGCGTCGGCTTCAAGAACTCCACCACCGGTGACACCCTGTGCGCCGAGGGCAAGGAGATCGTCCTCGAGAAGATCGAGTTCGCTAAGCCCGTTATCGACGTTGCCATTGAGCCCAAGACCAAGGCCGAGCAGGACAAGATGTCCCTGGCTCTGACCAAGCTCGCCGAGGAGGACCCGACCTTCCAGGTGTCCACCAACCACGAGACCGGCCAGACCATCATCGCCGGCATGGGCGAGCTGCACCTCGAGATCATCGTCGACCGTCTGCTCCGTGAGTTCAAGGTTGACGCTAACGTTGGTAAGCCCCAGGTTGCCTACCGCGAGACCGCTGGTCACGACGTCGAGAAGGCTGAGGGCAAGTTCGTCCGTCAGTCCGGTGGTCGCGGTCAGTACGGCCACGCCGTCATCAAGCTCGAGAAGATGGAGGAGGGCTTTGGCTACGAGTTCGTCAACGCTATCGTCGGCGGCGTCGTGCCCAAGGAGTACATCCCGTCCATCGACAAGGGCATCCAGGAGGCCCTGAACACCGGTGTTATCGCCGGCTTCCCGGTCCTCGACGTCAAGGTCACCCTGTTCGACGGTTCTTACCACGAGGTCGACTCCTCCGAGGCCGCCTTCAAGATCGCCGGTTCCATGGCTATCAAGGACGCCCTCAAGAAGTCCGATCCGCAGCTGCTCGAGCCGATCATGGCTGTCGAGGTCGAGACCCCCGAGCAGTACATGGGCGACGTTATGGGCAACCTCTCCGGTCGCCGCGGCAAGATCGAGGGCATGGAGGATCGCAAGAACAGCAAGCTCATCCGTGCCAAGGTGCCGCTGGGCGAGATGTTCGGTTACGCTACCGACCTTCGCTCCCAGACCCAGGGCCGTGCATCCTACACGATGCAGTTCGACTCTTATGAGCCCGCGCCCAAGTCCATCGTGGACGAGGTCATGAGCAAGAACGCCTAAGTTCGAGCTCCCTGTTACGTAATCCGCGAGAACATCTCTCGCACTCTTTGGAGGTTTAAGTTGGCTACCCAGAAGATCCGCATTCGCCTCAAGGGCTATGATCACGAGGTCGTCGATCAGTCCGCGAAGCTCATCGTCGAGACCGCTCAGAAGACCGGCGCTCGCGTTTCCGGTCCTGTCCCCCTGCCCACCGAGCGCAACCTGTACACGGTTATCCGCTCGCCGCACGTGAACAAGGACTCCCGTGAGCAGTTCGAGATGCGCACCCACAAGCGCCTCATCGACATCCTCGACCCCACCTCGGGCACTGTTGATTCGCTCATGCGTCTCGACCTCCCCGCTGGCGTCGACATCGACATCAAGCTCTAAGCGATATCGCTCATAGCTTACAGAGCCCCGCTGCCATTACGGTAGCGGGGCTCTTTTGTTTTGAATGATGGTTTGGACTGCCGGGTAATGCTGCCGAGTAGGTGGCTGCGGCGCTCTATTCGCTCAATGGGCGCAATGACGCCTCCTCAAAATGGAAGGATCGCAGGCCGTCTTCCGTTTCGATACACGCGCGACCAAAGGCATCGACCGTTTGAAAGATGCCACGCGCCAGCTCGTCACCGGCAGGGGAACGGGCGATAACGTGCTCCCCAATCCAATTGAGATGAGCGACATAATCATCGTGGACGGGCGCGATCGGTCCGGCGTCTTCTTCCATGGCGTTGAGCAGATCTGCCCATGTGCCTACGGCGTGCACGACCGCGTGATGGACCTCCTTGAGTAGCACATCGACGGTGGGAACATTCTCGTTGAGGTCTGAGAGGCCGATTGCCGGCAGGCCGCCATCGGGAACCTCTTGGGGCGTGTAGTTTACGTTGACGCCAATGCCGCAGACGGCAAAGGGCATGCCCATGTTGTCACGAGCCGCCTCGACCAAGATGCCGCCGAGTTTGCGCCCTCGCGCGACGAGGTCGTTGGGCCATTTGAGGCCGATCTCGTTAGCAAGACCTTGCGCCTCGAGCGCCTCGAGCACCGCTAAGCCGCTGACGGCGGCAAGACCAGAGTACTTGGCGGGATCAACACGTGGACGTAGGACAATCGAGAGCAACAGGTTGCCGGCGGTTGAATCCCACTTGTGGCCGCGTCGGCCGCGTCCTGCCGTTTGCGCGCGGGCTGCAAGCCCCGTGCCGTGCGGCGCTCCCTGTTTTCCTGCTTCGAGCAGGTCGTCGTTGGTCGATCCGGTTACGTCGACTATCGTTAATTGGGCATCCATAGCGGCTGCTACCTCCTTAATGAATAAGTGAATGACGCGAATGGTGTCGAGAGATAGACACAATGTGAAGCCTTTGTCGCATTTGGACAATTTAATGTTAACACGTCAACAAAGCGAAGAATGCGCTATCCTCTCTTGGTCGATGTAAACACGTCAACAACTCAAAGGAGGTTAGTGATGGGTTTCACGATTCTTGGAACAGGCTCGGCGCTTCCCAAGCGCAGTGTTTCCAATGACGAGCTGTCCGAGTTCCTCGATACCTCGGATGAGTGGATTTTTACCCGCACAGGCATCAAGAGCCGCCATGTGTGCACCACCGAGTCACTCGACGACCTTGCCGTGGCGGCGAGCGAGCAAGCGCTCCAGACGTCCGGAATCGATGCGAGCCAGCTGGATCTTATCGTCTGTTCGACGACGACGGGCGATCATCTCGTTCCTGCCGAAGCGTGCGCCATTGCTGAGCGCCTGGGTGCCACATGTCCTGCTTTCGACGTTTCGGCGGCTTGTGCCGGCTTCGTATTTGCGCTCGATGTCGCCGAGGGCTATATCGCCCGCGGTCGTGCCAGGCGCGTGCTTATTGTTGCTGCCGAGCAGATGACGCGCGCGCTCGACTGGACCGACCGTGCCACCTGCGTGCTCTTTGGCGATGGCGCGGGTGCTGCGGTCATAGAGGCTGGGGGAGAGAATCCCCTCGCCGTTGAGCTTTCGACGTCGCCTGACGTCGAAACACTGCGCGTCCCCGGATTGGCGGGCTCCTCGCCGTATAAGACGGCGCAGGACCGCGAAAGCGTGCTTTCCATGAACGGCCGTCGCGTCTTCAAGTTTGGCGTCAATGCCATCTGCGACACGGTCAACAAGCTCGTTTGCGACGCGAGCATCGCGGTCGAGGACATCGACCACTTTGTATTCCATCAGGCTAACGAACGAATCTTGAGCCAGGCGGTCAAGCGCTTAGGCGTGCCGGACGACCGTGTGGTCCGAACGTTGCGTGAAACCGGCAACATCTCGAGCGCCTGTATTCCGCTTGCTCTCGATCGACTGGCAAATACCGGCGCACTGAATGCGGGCGACACCATCGCCCTCGTTGGATTTGGCGCCGGCTTGGATGTAGGTGGCTATCTACTTCGCTGGAAGTAGCTGCACATAGGAAATGAAAACGCCCCTGGGGCACAAACAAAGGAGAACTACCATGGCAGATCAGAAGACCTTCGAGCGCGTTTGCGACGTTATCCGCGAGACCGCCGGCCTTGACGATGTCGAGATGAAGCCCGAGTCCACGCTCGAGGAGATTGGCCTCGACAGCCTGGGTACCGTCGAGATCCTCGTTGCCGTCGAGGACGAGTTTGGCATTGAGCTCGATACCGAGGAGAACCCCAAGACGGTCGGCGAGTTCGTCGATACGGTCGAGGCGGCATTGGAGAAGTAGTGATGCTCAAGTCTCCTCTCTGCGATCTGCTCGGCATCGAAAAGCCTGTGTTCCAGGGCGGCATGGCCTGGATTGCTGACGCCTCGCTGGCATCGGCCGTGTCCGAGGCAGGCGGCTTAGGCATTATCGCGGCCATGAATGCCGATGCCAACTGGCTGCGCGATCAGATTCACGAGTTGCGCGCCAAGACGGATAAGCCCTTTGGCGTCAACGTTATGCTCATGAGCCCGTTTGTCGACGAGGTCGCACAAGTGGTGATTGATGAGCGGGTGCCCGTTGTGGTGACCGGCGCCGGCAATCCCACCAAGTACATGAAGGCGTGGAACGAGGCGGGCATCAAGGTCATCCCGGTCGTTGCCTCGGTGGCGCTGGCGCGTCTCGTGGCGCGTCGCGGGGCCACCGCCGTGGTTGCCGAAGGCACCGAATCAGGCGGCCATATTGGCGAGACCTCGACGATGGCACTGGTGCCGCAGGTTGTCGATGCGGTCGATATTCCCGTGGTCGCGGCTGGCGGTATCGCCGATGGCCGCGGTGTGGCGGCCGCCTTTATGCTCGGCGCTGCCGGCGTCCAGGTGGGAACACGCTTTCTGGTCGCAAACGAGTGCACCGTATCCGAACAGTACAAAGAGCTGGTGCTCAAGGCAGGCGACACGTCGACGCGCGCGACCGGTCGCTCGACGGGACATCCGGTTCGTGCCCTCAAGAGCCCCTTCACCAACGCGTATGCCAAGAACGAGGCGGCGGGCGCAAGCTCCGAGGAGCTCGGGGCCATGGGCACCGGCGCCCTTCGCAAGGCCGCCATGGACGGCAATTACGAAGAGGGTTCGTTTTTGTGTGGACAGATTGCCGGCATGGTCAACGAGTGCCAGAGCGCACGTGAAATCGTTGACGACTTGGTCGATGGCGCCGAGCGCGTTCTGAAGGGTGCGTCCGCATGGGTAGCGTAGCGTTTCTGTTTGCCGGCCAGGGCGCCCAACACCCTGCGATGGGCGTCGACCTGATCGAGGCATCGCCGGCGGCTGCCGAGGTGTTCGCGATCGCCGACGAGGTGCGTCCGGGAACCAGCGAGCAGTGCCGGAGCGCCTCCAAGGAGGAGCTGTCGCAGACCGAGAACACGCAGCCTTGCGTGTTCGTCCATGACCTGGCAGCGGCTGCCGCACTGCGTGAGCGCGGCGTGGTGCCTGCCGCCTGTGCGGGATTTTCGCTGGGCGAGGTCGCCGCGCTCACCTTTGCGGGGGCGTTCGATACGCGAGCGGGCTTTGAGCTCGTGTGCGAGCGCGCGGCGCTGATGGCCGCGGCTGTCGAGCGTCACCCCGGCGGCATGCGCGCCGTCATCAAACTCGATGCGGCGCAAGTCGAGAACCTGGCTTCGCAGGTCGGCGAGGACTGCTGGCCGGTCAACTACAACAGCCCGCAGCAGACGGTTGTGGCTGGAACGCCCGATGCGTTGCAGACCCTCGACGTCCTGGTAAAAGAGGCTGGCGGCCGCGCTATGAAAGTCGCGGTGTCGGGTGCATTTCATAGCCCCTATATGGTCGAGGCGACTGAGGGGCTGGCGACGTATATCCAAGCCGGCCACGCGCCGTCTCCGCTGCTGATTCCGGTCATGGCAAACATGACGGCGGCGCCCTATCCGGCGGACCCGCGAGCGGTATCGGATGTCTTGGCCAACCAGGTGAGTCATGCCGTGCGCTGGGTCGACACGCTGCATACTCTGCAGGATCAGGGCATCGATACGTTTATTGAGGTCGGCCCTGGCAAAACGCTGTCGGGCCTGGTCAAGCGTACGCTGAGCGACGTTCGCGTGTATTCGTGCGAGACGGCCGAGCAGGTCGCAGCTATTGCCGACGAGCTCGCATAATCCACAGGGCTGTAACCCGAAAGGAATGACATGGGCAACTTGAACAACGGCGCGCTCGAG
>CAJMNP010000032.1 GCA_905214895.1 uncultured bacterium
AATGCGGATTTTGAACACCGGAGAGATCCGTTAGGCTTTTCGCACGCTCCCACATACACGAACAGCTGCCGACCGAACCTTTATCCGACCCACCGCAATCCGCAAGCCAGGCGCGCTCTTTGGCCTTCGCCGTCTCCTCCGATGCTTTTTGCAGCTCCTCGGCCGCGCGCTCCAGATCTTCCGACGCATCTTTAATGGCATCGGTCGAGATTTCAGATCCTTCGAGCGCAACAAAATCCGACTCGGACGTCCTGGGCACGGCAAGCGCCGTACCGGTATAGGTCACGCCGTCGGCATCCTGCGCCGACACTGCCTGCATGGCGCGCGCGGCAACCAGGTACGGCAAGGCGGTCTCGATCTTTTGCAGGCCCTTTGCCGCGCTTTTGGCAAACTTGTTACGCGTTTTAATGATCTGGGTTCCCGTATCGATGATATCGCTGCCAACAACCTCGGCGCCCGGAATGAGCATGGCAACCAAGCCGGTGCCGATCGTGGCAAACCCCGCCAGGCCCAAACTCAAAATGCTCGCATCCACCACCGTGGCGGCTGTGTGATAGGACGACACCACGTTGGCGCCCGCCAGTGCACCGCTATCGGCCGCCACCTGGGCGTCTCCGGCGCGCGACATGCTCCATATCGCCGCGGTCGACGAAAACAACAGCGTAAGCACCACCAGAATGACAACCGCAGAAGAGAGCGTGGTGTAGGCACCGTCTTCGATAAACAAGTCGATACCGGCACGGCCCATAAAACCGCCCCGCTTGCGGCGAGTGCCTGGTCGACGGTGGGCCGCAAACCCTTGCGTCACCCGCAGCAGGCAGCGCCTAATCCCATGCAGCAATCCATGAATCATAATCTCCCTCCAGCCATTCGGGACGCGATCGATACGAGACGTCGACCTTGAGCTCGACATAGCCGCCTTCACCCGCGCCGCCCATGGCCTGCACAAATGCACCGATCACGGGCAGCGGCTTAACCTCGCCGGCAACAGAAACGGACGAAACGCCGCCGGCACCGGCCCGCCCCAACTCGATATTCCACGACAGCGGCCCGCCGGCATGAAAAATCGAGACGTTGGGCACCGCGGCAAGTCTGCGGCGAGTGAACTCCTTAAGGTCATCGTCGTCCTCCACCGTCGTCGTGGTCATAAGCCGCGCGGTCTCGGCGGCGGCAGACTCCATGACCGCGCGCGTATAGAGCAGGCATACCGGCTGCAGCGCCAGCAGGATGAGCGTCAAAAACGTCGGCAGCAAAAAGGCGGCCTCAACCGTAGACTGCGCCCGATCCTCGCACGCGATATCAATACAGAGCAATGTCCTTGGCGCCCGTCGCGGCATCGATAACCGACGATGGGGCGACGCCATGGGACGCTGCCCGCTCAACCAGTGCCGCCAAGCGTCCATCGGTGCCAGCGCGCCAAAGCCCCGCAATCGCCAGCACAATCGACAACAGCGCCACGGTGACGATGGCGTATTCGACGGTCGACTGAGCAGATTCCTCACGCAGGACACCATGCATTTCACGACCCCTCCTTTGACTCCATTGTTTGCGGAACCAGACGCACGGCACGCAGGCGGCACGAGGCATCGCCGGCATCAGCAGCAACCGTCACCATGTCGACCCAGCCTCGCCCATCGCGCACGATGGCGCCCCATACGTTGCCCTTAATATCGAGATAGCCGCTCAGGGCGAGCTGGGCCGTGGGCACTTCGCGGTAGGCGCGCAGCAGGTCTGCCGCTGCCTCGGTCATCGGCCGGTCCTCGGACCATGCGAGCCGAACCGCGATCGCGTTGTCTACAGACGGCTCCGTCGCGCTGGCGGCCCGCTCGTCGAGTGCCTGCAAAAAGGTCTGAGCCGTGACGGCGGCATTCTGACCGCCCATCGCCCCCGCACCTTCCGCTTGTGACATCGCCGCCGAGCCCGATCCCAAATCGGCAGTAGCGCCTGGACGCTGCTGCCGCGCAGCACCCAGCCCCCAAAGCGTCACCGCTATTGCCACGAGCAAACAGACGAGCACCAGCGGCGAACCAACAGGACGCCTGCCTCCTACAGGCTGTTGATGCCGTCTTTGATCGCGTTCCATAGTTCTTCGACTTTGCTCTTAAACGCGACGATGGCGATAATCGCAATCACTACGAGTACACCGACCAAGATGGCGTATTCGGTAGTGCCCTGCGCGCTCTCCTCCCGCAACAGCGCCTTGGCACGCTGGCGAGCGCGGATTGTCCGGCAAAAAGCCCAGCTCCAAGCCTTGCCCGCAATGTTGGTCATCGTGTTCATATATTCCTCCCTACATCATCCCGCCTGCTCCCAGCAGCGGGCCCAATATGGACAGAAGCAACGCCGGCAAGATGAGCGTGCCGGTGGGAATCAGCAACTTGACCGGTGCGCGCTCGATCTCGCGCTCGACTGCGGCGCGATGGGCCGCACGGATCTCGCGACTTTGAGCAGCCAGCGTCTCGGCCAACGGAGCGCCCAGGGCAAGCGCCTGCCCCACCGTGATGGCAAAGGTCTCGAGCGCCCTCACGTCCAAATCACGCGCGGCAGCCAACAGCTCGGCCTCGCGCGTCCCCACGCCCACCTGCCACGCCATGCAGGCTCGCTCAAGACGGACGGCCAGCACCGACCGACGATTGGCGCAGAAAATCTCGAGCGCCGCGTCAAACGAAAGGCCGGCAGAAAGCCCTAGGCGCACCACGTCGATCATCTCGGACACCTCACCGAGCGACACCCGCGCCGGGCCGCCCGCCCCAATCGCGTCCTTCATTCGCGCGGTCAGGGCATCGATCACCGAGCGGCCCGCAGCAATGACCAGCACCACTTCACGCTTGCATGTCTCTGCAATCTTGCGAGCATCCGCACGCTCCAAACCTGTCGCGACAAATACGCTCAGGGCACACAGACAAGCCGCGACCCCGACCAGGGCGCTCATAACTCCACCCGCATAATGCGCCGGATAACTACCAGGGCAACGACGTTGAGGGCAAGTCCCAGCACCACGGCGCCCGCACCAGCCGGCGTCGCAAGACCGCGGCGAAAGTCTGCCGAAAGCAAAGCCAGTACCGCGCACATGCCCGCCGGCATCGCCGCAACCATGTGTGCCGACATACGCGCCTGTGACGTCTTAACGTCCAGACGGCGCTTGAGCTCAATGCGCTCACCCACCATGCTCGACGCCTCGGACAGCAAGCCGGCAAGCGGAGCCCCGGTACGCTGCGATACTTTGAGCGCCAAGGTGACAAGCGAAAGGCCGGGGGCATCGATGCGAACGAGTAGGTCATCGAGTGCGTCGGTCGCCGAGATACCGCAATCGATTGCCGCCGCCACCCGCAAAAACTCGGTATGCACCGGCTCTTGCGCATGGGCGCCCACAAAGCGCATGCCCTGTGCCAGCGAATGCCCCGAGGCAAGCGACATGGATAACGCTGTGAATGCCTCGGGCATGGCCTCCTCTACATCATGCTGTTCGCGTCGACGATCGAAGGTGTCACGCGCGGCACCCACGCCAAGCGGCGCCACCAGCCCCAAGACAAAGCCGATGGGCGACAACGACGCAACGGCCAGCAAAACGCTGCAGATACCGCTCGACAGCAGCAGAAATGCCAGACGGGCCGCGTTATCCTCAATAGAAAGCCCAAGGCGATCTGCGGGAATCAGCGACGCCCACGAGCGGGCAATCTTTGTCAGCAGGTCGTTTTCCGCCAACTCACGCGGCAACTTCTCCGCCATCGATTCGAGCGTCTGGCGCGCCAGCTCCGCCGGCGGCCTCCGCGGCACACGACGCTCTGCCCCACACGCCGTCGCGACAGAAAGCCCCGCCAAACCCCCTACGACGAGGGGCATAGCGATCTCCATTCGTCCACCTCCTCTTGCGTGAGCGTTCCCGACCGCAAGCCCTCCGCGATAAACGGCGGCTCGCGGTCGAGCGTCCACGTACGTTCGGCGGCATCGAACGTCACGTAGCGTTCGAGCTCAACACCGCCCGACGCGCCGCGTCGCACCCCCGAATACGAGGAGACGAAGCGCCTGCCATCTGCATGACGTTCGGACATCACGATGCCGTCGAGCGCCATGGCGATCTGCTCTTCGATAAGCTCACTCGGCAAATCGATGCCGTAGCGCGCAAGCAGCGTCAGGCGAACCACGGTCTCCTGCTCGGTACCCGCATGGAGCGTGGTGAGCGAGCCGTCGTGGCCCGTGTTCATGGCCTGCAGCATATCGCAGCACTCGGCACCGCGCACCTCGCCCACGACGATGCGGTCGGGGCGCATACGCAGAGCATTGGTCACCAGGTCGCGAATCGTCACCGCACCCTCGCCCTCGATTGACGCCTCGCGCGCCTCCAGACGAACAACGTGTGGGTGATGTGCAAACTTGAGCTCGGCGGAATCCTCGATCGTCACGATGCGCTCGCCGGTGGAAATCTCGCACGACAGCGCGTTGAGCAGTGTGGTCTTGCCCGACCCCGTGCCTCCCGCAACCGCCAAGTCCTGCCGCAACGACACCGCGCACGACAGCAGCTGCGCATACCAAAGCGGCAGTGACCCCAACCCCACAAGCTCGTCCAACGAACAGATACGGTCCGAGAACTTACGGATGGTGAGGATTGGCCCGTCGATCGCCACGGGCGGAATCACCGCGTTGACGCGATAACCCGTCTTGAGGCGGGCGTTGACGATGGGGCTACGCTCGTCGATACGACGGCCGAGCGGCGAGATGATGCGGTCGATGAGCACACGGATCTGCTCATCGTCCTCAAACGCGTGCTCGATGGGATACAAAACGCCACTGCGCTCAAAAAAGGCAGAACGACAGCCGTTGATCATGATTTCGGTAACGGTGTCGTCCTCGATGAGCGGCTGCAGCGGTCCCAGGCCCACCACGTCATCTAGGATCTCGTCGATGATGGTCTCACGCTCAGGTGCCGCCAAGTCGGTCGGCTCTTCCACGTTGAGCGCCGCTTCCACCGCCGGACGTAGCTCAGAGCGGGCAAGGGCCGAATCGACGTAGGCGCTGATGCGCGCCACCTCGTCGTAGCCCATGCGGTCCATCACCGCACGCTTGGTGCGGCGTTTAACGGCACGGTGGCGCCCCGCATCAACGGGGACAGCCGCGGCGGCCGCGCCAGCGGCTTTAATCCTCGTCTGCAGACTCATCGCGAATCACCCTCACGCGACCAGGGAAGACGGATGCGCGGGCGCTCGGTGCGGGTCGCGCGGTCGGCGACCATATCGCTCCAGGGACCGACGGCGCAGCCCAACTCCACGAGCATCTCGCGCGTGGCCTCGCGCACGCTGGTCGCAAAAGCGCTCGTCTGACCCACCGCCTCGTCGGCACGACCGAATGCCATGAGCGCGGCCAAGTCCTGACCGCCATCGGCAATGCGGATCTTGGAGCTCAATGCGCAGGCAATCTCAAAGCGCATGGCGACGTCCTCGTCGGCACCGCGCGCACCAAACCGGTTGAACACGGCGCTCATGCGCGTGCGTGGCACGCCCACACGGCTCGCCAGCTCAATGACGCGTGAGGCGGATGTCGCGGACGATACCGCCGCATCGCCTACGACCAGGCAACGGTCGCTCGCCGCCACCGCGGCGGCCACGGCATCACCCCAAAAGACCGAGGTGTCGACAAAGACCACATCGGATTCGCGACGCAGAACATCGAGCAATAGCTCCACCGGACGTGCCATGAGCTCGGCCTTCTCGGGGGCCGCGACAGGTCCCCAAAGCGTGACGCCCGGGGCGACGCGCATCGATGCGGCAACGATATCCGGCTCGGCAAGTGCGCCCGCCGCCGACGGCTCGATAAGCGTCGCCATATCGTGCGGGACATCGACACCCAGCAGATCGTATAGGTTTCCAAACATGAGGTCCAAGTCGAGCACAGCGGCACGCAAACCCAACAGCGACGCCGCATGCGCCATGGTGGCAACGATCGTCGACTTGCCGCAACCGCCCGAACCCGAAACGGCGCAGACGACCGGTGCCCGACGCGACGAAATCGAAGCGTCCGCCGACAGCACGGGGGCTGACGGTGCAGGAACCGGCGACACGGACGCGGGCGACAGCATCCCCGTCTCCCCCGCCGCGGTCACGCGCTGAGCCCAAGCCGGCACGGCAGGCTGTCCGGGCTGCGGCTCCGAAGCCAAAGACGCAGCGGCACACGGCTCGCCAGCCCCGGCAAAACCCTCGACCTCGTCGAGCTCATCGGCCAGATTTACGCCGTGCACGTATCCCATATCTTCAGCCAGAACGTCATCGCCATACGGCACCGGCCCTCCAGCGTCATCGTATGCAAGGGGGTCCCGGGGGCGCCGACCATGCTCGGCTTCCGCTTTTCCATATTCATCAACACGCGGGCCTCTTGTAGCGCGAGGCGCCCCGGGTTCCCTATCAACAAAAGCATCGGGCTCAATCGTCATGCGCCAATCGGAATCAACCGTTCCCTCACCCGCGCGCCCGTTGCCGCACAAACTGTGCGCAGCGATGACCTCGGTCGCCCCCGCGCGAAACAGCCCTTCGATATCCGACGGGTCGAGTGTCTCGATCAACACGACGACACGACTCACGCGGCCCTCGGCCGTCAGGCGCGCAACGGTCTTCCGCACGTCTTCGGTATCGAACAGAGACGCCGCGATGATGGCGGCACCGCGACGCGACGGAAACGCCCGCGCCATGGATACCAGCCCGTCCAGGTCGCCCACGCGAAGCACCTGCGCGCCCACATCGCGACCCTCGACTTCCTGCTGTAGCAGCCCGTAATCGCCGCATGCGCAGCACGCAAGCCAGATCGCCTTCATCACTCGTCGCCTCCGCTCTTTTTGCCGCGCACCGTGGCGGGAATCGTCAGGCTGACCGTTCCCTTTCCCGAGGCTCCCAGCAATTCCTTGACATCTTCGGGGTCTGCTGCCAGCGTCACCCACTCGATCTTGCCTTCACGCGTGGTGCCGGCATCTTCGCTGGTATCGATCACGTACGCGCCGCACAAACGATCGGTCACGCCATCTTTTTGCACGTACACGTCCACATAGCTACCCACGCCCGTGGCGCCGCCGACCGAGTGCTCGGCATCGACCGCCACCGAAACGGCAACCTTGCCTTTAGGCACCTCGAGCTTGTGGCTCTCGGCCTTGGTGTAGACATTGCAAATCACGGCGTTTTTGGGAATGCGCGAGGTCGTCACGTCGCCGCGCACCTGACGCAGCTCGGTCGCCGCATCACGCGGCAACAGACTCGCCAGCCATTCCTGAGTTATGACATTGGTCTCGTCGAGGGTCTCGCCCGCATCGATATCGCGCGCCGCGACGCACACCTCAACGCGGTCGCCGCCATATTTTGCAAAAGTCTCGGCCTGGGCCTGTTCGGCTTGCGAGCGGATCGACGAGCCGTAGACCATGCAGAGCGCCGCGGCAAGCACGCCCGCGACCAGGCTGATGGCGATGCGCTTGCTCTTGTTCACGGCCGCTCCTCTCAAGGTGGCACCGGGCAAATGCCCGTACCACCATTGTCTGGGCGACCAGGGCGCAAAGCGGCGCAATCGCAATCTTGGTTTTACGTGTCAAACCAATTGCTGACCAAAAGCTGACCAGCCCGTCAAGCTCGTGGCAAGATTTTGGTCAGAACGTCGGCAAAACGCATATTTCGAGGCGCTTTGGCAGCAAAAAAGCCGCTTCCCGAACAGTTGAGAGACGGCTGCCATAGGAAAAATCAATTACAGATGAACATCGGGGTCGAGCATTTGGGCACTCACGCGCATGGATGACGCCAAGTTTTGGAACGTCTCCAGGCGCAGGCTATCGATCTGTCCCGCGTCCTCGGCCTCGCGAACGGCACAACCCGGCTCGTGAGTGTGCGTGCAATCGCCAAACCGGCACGCGCGCGACGCCTCGACGATCTCGGGGAAGGCACGCGCCAGGCCCCGCTCATGCCCCACAAGCGGCAGGCTGCGCAGGCCCGGGGCATCGGCGATCACGCCGGCGTCGCCCGGCAGCGCCACCATCACGCGCGCAACCGTGGTGTGGCGACCCTGGTCATCACGCTCGCGCACGCCGCCAGTGGCCAGCGCATCGTGGCCCAGCAGCGCATTGAGCAGCGTCGACTTGCCGGCACCCGACTCGCCCAGAATCATGGCGCAGCTCCCGGCAGGCACGCAGGCACGGACCTCGTCCAGACCGAGGCCCTCGGCAGAGGACGTCACGATCACGCGAACGTCCGGACCCACCAGACGGCGCACGCGGTCCAGATCGCGCTCGAGCTCATCGGCCTCGCAGCGGTCGGCCTTGGTGAGCACCACCACCGGCTCGGCATCGCAATCGAGCGCCAACACCAGCGAGCGCGCCACGCGGTCGAGCAACACCTCGCCGGCGCCGAGCGCCTGCACGATCAGCACGCTATCCACGTTGGAGCAGAGTACCTGGCGCTCGCCGCGAGCGCGGCCGCGCCAACGCTCAAAGCTCGTACGGCGTGGCAGCACGCACTCGATCACGCCCATGTCGTGCCCGGGAGCACGGCGAACCGCCACGCGGTCGCCCACGGCCGGCAGCAGCACCTCGTCCTCGCCACGCGACTTGGCAAACCCTACGGCATGCTCGGCACGAAACGCGTCATCGGCAGTCGCCACCAGCGGAAACCCGCGGTCCAGGCGCACCACGGCACCGAGCTGCATCTGCTCGGGCTCCTCGGCCTGTGCGCAAAAGTCGTCAAATGCAGCCTGCTGAGCCGCATCGACCGGCAGGTCATCGAACGCCGGAACATCCTGCAGCGCGTCAAGCCCCGGTACACTCGCCAGCAACTCCT